>JANPOJ010000095.1:0-4552 GCA_031427935.1 Ilumatobacteraceae bacterium
CCCGGCGCGTTCAACGCCGAGTAGAGAACCTCGAGACGGACTTGGCCGCAGACTGCGAGTTCATCGAGCGACAGTCTCCGTCGCCAGTCCACCGCGATCGCCCGGTGATCCGCTCTGTGCCACGCGCTTGTGTCGACGAGATACAGGTCACTCATCGAGTGGGTCGCGTAGCCGCAAGGATGTCAGGTCCTCTCTCGAAACCATCGCCACTGTCGATGAGATCCGCGAGACGAGCGCGCTTGGCGGCCCGGGTCACCTCACGCATGGCGCCCTCGACCGTCTCGCGGATGCCTGAAGTGCCGAGAACCTTCCGGGTCTCTTCCAGCAGGGCTTCGTCGAGTTCGATCGTGGTGCGGTGTGTCACGTCTCTCAGTATATAGAATTCTATGAAACAGTATGCATCAGCTTGGTCGTGTTGTATGCAGGATTCGGTAGCCGCTCGACGAGGCAAGTCGCTCGGTGGGATGTCCCTGCTCGGTCAGCCAGCGCTGCAGCGAGTCGGCGCCGAGGTGCTTGTGCACGACCAGGACGGCGTATCCAGCCGGCACCAGCCGGCCGAGCCAGGTGAGCAAGAGTTCGTGGAGCGCGGGTTTGCCGACCCGTATGGGCGGGTTGCTCCAGATGCAGTCGAACTCGATTCCGGGCGGCACGTCGTCGGGCGCGGCAACTCGGATGTTCGACACGGCATTCGCCGCGGCGTTGGCCTCGCACAGGGCACGAGCACGCTCGTTGACCTCGACCGCCCACACGGTCGCCCCGGGTGCGCGACGCGCCAGCGGCACGGCGATCGTGCCGACACCGCAGCCGAGGTCGAGCAGGTTGCCCGCCTGAGGAGGAACCGGCGCCTTGAGCAGCAACAGTTTGCTGCCGGCATCGACTTGGTCGTAGCCGAACACCCCACGATCGGTGGTGAGGGTCACGGACATGTCGGGAAGCCACAGCTCGACAGCGCGTGGCATCGACGGCGCGTCGGTCTGCTCGTCGAAGTAGTGACCCATCTCGATCGGTAGCCTTGCAGCTATGGCGTACCAGATCCGCACCTACGGCGACCCGGTCTTGAAGACGAAGGCCGCTGCAGTCGCCGACGTCGATGGCAAGATCGCTCGGCTCGTCGACGACATGTTCGACACGCTCTACGAGAGCGACTCTGGCATCGCACTCGCGGCCCCTCAGATCGGCGTGCAGAAGCAGATCTTCGTCTGGGACGTCGATGACGAGCAGATGGCGATCATCAATCCGCAGATCATCGAATCGAGCGGCGAATGGCTGTATGACGAAGGGTGCCTCAGCATTCCGGGTCTGTACGTCGAGATGCTGCGGCCGAACCACGTGCTGATGCGTGGCCTGACGGTCGACGGTGATGAGATCGAGCTCGAAGCCAGTGAGTTGATGGGCCGGCTGTTCCAGCACGAGATCGACCACCTGCACGGGGTGCTGATGTTCGACCGCATGTCGCCCGAGCAGCGCAAGGAAGCGATGATCGAGTACCGCCGCGTGCAAGAGCAGCCGGCGGTCGAGGCCCCGAAGCGTCGCCTGCGACTGCAGTGACGCGTGCCGCGCCGCCGCATAGGTTGGTGTACCTCGGCACGCCCGAGATCGCGGTGCCGCCCTTGCGAACCTTGGCAGACGCAGGCTTCGAGATCGCGCTGGTGGTCACACGTGTCGACAAGCGTAGAGGCCGCGGATCGCAGCTGATGCCGAGCCCGGTCAAGGCCGCAGCGATCGAGATGGGCCTGGCGGTGTCGCACTCCGTCGACGATGTGCTCGGTGCGGATGCTGAGCTGGGCGTCGTCGTGGCATTTGGTCAACTGATCAAGCGGCACGTGCTCGCTGCGGTGCCGATGGTCAGCCTGCACTTCTCGCTCCTGCCACGGTGGCGCGGAGCCGCCCCGGTGGAGCGAGCACTGTTGGCGGGCGACGACGAGACCGGCGTCTGTCTGATGCAGCTCGAAGAAGGGCTCGACACCGGCCCTGTCTACCGCTGCGAGGTCGTGCCCATCGGGGAAACGACCACCGCGGCCGAGTTGCGTGCGGACCTGGTCGACACCGGCACGAGGATGCTCGTGACCGAGCTACGGGCGGGGCTGGATGTGCCCCAACCCCAATCGGGCGACCCCACGTACGCGGCGAAGATCCAGCCCGATGAGCTACGAATCGACTGGACCAGATCGCCCGTCGAGCTCGACCGCCTCGTGCGGCTCGGGGGAGCGTGGACGACGCTGCACGGCAAGCGACTGAGAATCGTCGCGGCCGAATTGGCCGACGCTGCGAGCCCGAGCTCCAATGCACTGCGGGGCGATCGCATCGGTGGTCTCCGCCTGCTCACGGTGCAGCCGGAGGGTAAGGCGGAGATGCCGTTCGAAGCCTTTGCACGTGGTGCCCGCCTGGCAGAAATCGAAGAACTGGGGGAACTGTCGGCCCCGAGGTGACGTCTAACCTGACACAACAAGGGAGGTTCGACGATGATCGAGATCGAGTCGGCGGATGTGCGTTCACAGCGACGCGGGCGCCGGGCAGTCGTCATGGCCACCGCCGCAGCGCTGGCTGCCGGCTCGGGCGGCTTCCTGCTCGGCCGGTCGACCGACCACCCAGGTCGTGGTGTCGGCGCGGTTCCGACCACGGAGGCTGCACCCGCGGTCTCGTCGGAGACAACATCGCCGGTTGGAACGACCGAGACGCTGCCGACCACCACCCTGCTGGGTTTACCTGCGGGTTCGGACGTGGCACAATCCGGCTCAGCCAAGACCGCCGGCGTGGCCGGTGGTATGTACGTTCCCAGCGCGTACGAAGAACCACAGATGCAACTGATCGCGACGCGAACGACCCCCAGTGGTGTCGTCATCCGCGTGCATCTCAACAAGTATCAGGACAACCCGTACACGTTGGGTGGTCCGCCAGGTTGGCAGCCGGCTGGGTGGTGCTACCCACAGGGCGACCTGCGCGTCAGCATCATTGCTCCCGACTCGATCAACCTCGCCTACGCGGCGTGGTACGAGATGTTGAAGGACGGCCTGTCAGTGACGACGTTCGCCTCCGGATACCCCGAGGGCTCGCCGATCTTCGGCGCTCTCGCCCAGGTCGACCCCGATGTCACGCTGGTCACGATGACCACCGCCTCGGGTCTGACGGATTCCACCGCGCCGATCGACGGCCTCGCGCTGCTGGAGGTTGCCGGCGGTATCGAGCAAGACCTCACGTTCACGGTCACCAAGGCCGACGGCAGCTCGACCACCACGCCGGTCAGCGAGCTGACGACGCCGTATGCCACAGCGGAGTACCACACCGCATGCGATCCACCGCCGCCCGTGTTGCCAGAGGCCGGCGAGCAGCCAAGCGACCCGAGCGCGGCCGAAGCCGCGGTTCGCGCCAACTGGTCGATCGTGCACGACTTCGCCGGCGATGCGCAGTCGCGTCGGTCGTACGTCGACGATGACACCGGCGTCGTCGACGCGTGGACCGCGCTGCAGCACGGCGACTATGCCGACGCGGCGAAGGCGTCGACAGCCGACATCGCCGAGTTGGTGTTCACCAGCCCCACCGAAGCCTGGTTCCGCTACGACGTCCTGACACCGATCACCAACTTCTACGACCGATACGGCATCGCCCGTCTGGGTGCCGATGGTGTGTGGATCTTCACCCGTCAGACGATCTGCCAGGACATATCACTGGCCCCGGGCTTCGGCTGCACGCCGCCGGTCGATCCGTTGCTTCCGCCGAGCGCCGCCAGCGATCCCCGGTACAACCCGCAAGTCATCGCACCGGGAGATATCGTCGGCGACTGATGACCAGTGCTCGACAGGTGGCCTATCGCTGCCTGCAGCGCATCGATCACGATGGGGCCTACGCCAACCTGTTGTTGCAGAGCGAGCTCGGCCGATCGAGGTTGAGCGAGCGCGACCGGGGCTTTGTCACCGAGCTCGTCTATGGCACGACGCGCATGAGGCGCGCCTGCGACGCGCTGATCGATCGGTTCCTGGTCAAGGAGCCGCAGCCGGCGTTGCGCACCCTCCTGCGACTTGGCGCGTACCAACTCCACTTCGCCGGGGTTGCCGCGCATGCCGCGGTCGGCGAGACTGTCGAGTTGGCACCCAAAGCTGCCAGGGGGTTCGTCAATGCGATCCTGCGGCGTGTCGGTGACACACCGATGGACTGGCCGAACGATGCGGTGCGGTTGAGCTATCCGGATTGGATCGTCGAGCGGTTGCGCGCCGAGTTGGGCGACGACGCCGAAGCAACGATGTCGAGGATGAACGAGCCCGCACCGGTCTCGGTGCGCGACGACGGCTACCGGCAGGATCTCGCATCGCAATGGGTTGCCGCTGCAGTCGAAGCGGCGCCGGGGGAGAGAGTCCTCGACCTGTGCGCGGCGCCTGGCGGCAAGGCGACGGCGATGTCATCCAGTGGTGCGTACGTGGTGGCGGCAGACCTGCAGATGCATCGCGCCCGTTTGATGAACCGACTACAGCCCTTGATGTAACCGTACAGAAAACGATCCTGACATTAATAAAGGAATTACAAAAGCAATTAAACATGGGTGTTGTATTTATTACAC
>JANPOJ010000096.1:0-8839 GCA_031427935.1 Ilumatobacteraceae bacterium
ACACACCGCGCCGGTGATCGAGTCGGTGTGAGTCGGATGTCGCGCTAGTCGCGCGAACCGACACACACCACGCCGGTGATCGAGTCGGTGTGAGTCGGATGTCGCGCCGGTCGCGCGAACCGACACACACCGCGCCGCGGCTCGACACCGAGTTTCGTCACTGACGAATCACGAGTGGTGGGTGGCGCCGGTAGCGTCATCGGCCATGTCTGATCGCACCCTCGTCCTCCTCAAGCCCGACACCGTCGAACGTGGTCTCGTCGGAGAAGTGCTGCTGCGCTTCGAAGCAAAGGGCCTGACGATCGCCGCACTCGACCTGCGCACGCTCGATACCGACACGTTGGCCCGGCACTACGAAGAGCATGTCGGCAAGGGTTTCTACGCCGACCTCGTCACCTTCATGAGCCGCGGCCCGGTCGTGGCGCTGGTACTGGAAGGCCCGGAAGACACATGGGAAGTGGTGCGCACGATGATGGGCGCGACCAACCCGCGCAAGGCGGCACCCGGCACAGTGCGCGGAGACCTGGGAATCTTGTTCACCGAGAACCTGGTGCACGGCAGCGATTCGTTGGAGTCGGCCCAGCGTGAGATCGGCATTTTCTTCCCGAATCTGTAACAATCCGGCACTCCGCTACACTGGGCCAACCTGCGCCGATCGTGGCGTCAGGCAAGTTCGTGCACGGTCGGCTCGACGGTGCGGAGGTAGTGATGGCCAGGAACAACCCACTCGCGATTGGTCGTGACCTCGCCATCGATTTGGGCACGGCCAACACCTTGATCTACTCACGTGGGCAGGGGATCGTGTTGAACGAACCGTCCGTCGTGGCGATCGACATCAGCGACGGCCGGCCCGTCGCGGTGGGGTTCGAGGCGAAGCGGATGATGGGTCGCACGCCGGGTCGGATCAAGACGATCCGCCCGTTGAAGGACGGCGTGATCGCCGACTTCGAGGTCTGCGAGAAGATGCTCCGCTTCTTCATCCAGAAGGTGCACGCCAGTCGCTGGAGCAAGCCGCGCATGGTCATCTGCGTGCCGTCGGGAATCACCGGCGTCGAGCAGCGCGCCGTGCAAGACGCGGCCGAGTACGCCGGCGCCCGCAAGCCGGTGCACATCATCGAAGAGCCGATGGCCGCGGCGATCGGCGCCGACATGCCGGTGCACGAGCCGAGCGGCAACATGATCGTCGACATCGGCGGTGGCACGACCGAGGTCGCGGTCATCTCGCTCGGTGGAATCGTGACCGCGCAGTCGGTGCGCGTGGCAGGCGACGAGCTCGACGACGCGATCATGCAGTACGTCAAGAAGGAGTTCTCGTTGGCCATCGGTGACCGGACGGCCGAGGAGATCAAGATCCACATGGGCTCGGCGTGGCCACTCGACGAAGAGTTGACCGCCGACATCCGTGGTCGCGACCTCATCAGCGGTTTGCCGCGCACGGTGCCGCTGACCACCGAACAGGTCCGCGAAGCCCTTGCCGAGCCATTGTCTGCCATTGTTGATGCGGTGAAGACCACGCTCGACAAGACGCCGCCCGAACTGGCCGCCGACATCATGGAGCAAGGCATCATGGTCACCGGCGGAGGCGCACTGCTCGCCGGGATCAACCGACGTCTCGCCCACGAGACCGGCATGCCCATCAAGATCGCCCATGATCCGCTGTACAGCGTGGTGATCGGTTCTGGGCGAGCACTCGAGAACATCGACGCGATGCGCGGGTTGATGTCACTCGGCGGCGACGACTAGACGCCACAGGCCACCAGTGCTTTCGTCGTTGAGCCGCCGCCGCGTCGTTGTGCTGCTCATTTTGACCTCGCTGTTGTTGATCACGCTCGATCGTCGCGGCAACAACGCGTTCATCGACAAGGCCCGGCAGGCGTTCGCGGTGGTCCTGCGCCCCTTCGACATCGCCGCCGAAGCCGTGTCGAAGCCGGTCGCCAACGCGTGGTACGGCATCACCAACTACGACAACCTGCGCGCCGAGAACGAGGCGCTGCACGATCAGGTAGAGCACCAAAAAGGCGCTGAGATCGAGGCGCAGACGGCGATCACCAAGTTCTACGAACTGTTGCGGCTCTATCGCCTGACGTCGGTGCACAGCTACAAGAGCGTGATCGCCCAGGTGGTGGGCGAGGCGCCGAGCAACTTCCAGAACACCGTCGAGATCACGGTCGGCACGCGCGACGGCATCGCCGTCGGCATGCCCGTCACTGACGGCGCCGGGTTGATCGGCAAGGTCACCAAGGTCTACCCGGACCGCAGTGTCGTGATGTTGATCACGGACCCGCAGTTCTCCGTGCAGGCGCAGGTTCTGAGCCGAGTCGATGAGGAAGATGCCACCTCGACCACGTCGACCGCACCACTCAACACCGCACCCAGCGGTCGCCCGCTCGACTCGACGACCACGACCAGCACGACGACGACCACGACCGAACCGTTGTCATCGACGACCACGACCACGGCGGCGACAAACGTCGGCGCGACGCCGAACCAGAGCACGACCTCCACGAGCTCGACGACCACGACGACGTTGCCCGACGTGACGGTGCGGCGCGAGACCGGCGACATCGATGGCCAGGGCGCTGATCGCCCGTTGCTGTTCAGCTTGATCGACGACACCGCGTTGACCAACGTGAAGGTCGGCGACACTGTCGAGACGGCCGGCGGCACGAAGAGCCTGGCGCCGCAGAGCATCCCGATCGGCAAGATCACCGCGGTCACCCGAAAGCTGGGGAGCCGATCGCCGAACGTCGAAGTGGAACCGAACGCCAGCCTGACGCAACTGAACTTCGTCAGCGTGGTGCTGTTCGTTCCGAACCAGGCCGCGATCTGAGTCGTGCGATCGCTGCCGTTTGCCCTCTTCACCAGACTGATCCCGGTGGCGCTGGTGGTCTTGGCCGTTCAACGTACGGTCTGTGCGACCTACCGCGTCGACGGCGTCGCCATCCAGGTCGTCTTGGCATTGGCGGCCGGCGCCGGCGCAGGGTCGGGCTCGGAGCGCGGCGCATTCGCAGGCTTCGCCCTGGGGATGCTGTACGACCTCGGCGTCGGCACACCACTGGGGCTCACCGCGTTGGCCTATGGCCTCGCCGGGTTGACGTCGGGCTACGTGCTCAGCATCACGCCGGATCCGCAGTGGTGGTTGGCGGCCATCTTCGTGGCGATCGGCTCGGCGGTGGGCGAGGGCGCCATCCCCGTGGTGAAGTTCTTGACGGGACAGGAGGGCTGGTTGACGAATCGGTTGTTCGTGGTGATTCCCGTCGTGACCGCTGGGGCGACCCTGCTGAGCCCGTTGTTCGTTCCCTTGGGACGATGGTGTGCCGGCGCCAAGCGCCGCACGTGGCGGGCGATTCCCGAATGAACTGGAACCGGGTGAGCCCCGCCCGAGCCGCGCGCGGACCAGAATGTCGCCATGGCGATCGATAAGCGCACCACCCGCCTGGGGATGCTGGCGTTGGTCTCGACACTCCTCATCGGCGCAATCGGCACGCGCCTGTGGTTCCTGCAAGGCGTCGAGGCAGCGTCGTACCAACAACTGGTGTCGGCTGCCAAGCTGCGCGAAGTGCTGATCCCGCCCGAGCGCGGCCGCATCTTCGACGCCAAGATGCGGATCATGGCCGACAACCAACGTATCCTCACCGTCGCCATCGACTGGAGCGTGATCAAGAAGAAGAAGGATCGCGACGCGCTGTTCGACCGGTTGTCGGGCCCGTTGAAGGTTCCGGTCATCGACCTGCAGCGCCGGTACGAGCCGTGCTTCGGCGAGCCGACGATCCCGAGGTGCAAGAAGGGGCAGCGTTTCAGCACGCTGCTGCCGCTGCCGCTCAAAGAGGGCGTCGACGAAGACACCGTCACCTATCTCAAGGAACGCAGCGAAGATTTCCCCGGCATCCAGATCGTCGAGCAGTGGAAGCGCGTGTACCCGTACTCGCCCTTGGCAAGCCATGTGGTCGGCTATCTGGGCCCCATCACCAAAGAGACCAAGAAGCAGTACGAGGACAAGAACTACAACACCAACGAGCTCGTCGGCGCCTTCGGCGTCGAGCTCTCGATGGAAGACACGCTGCACGGCTCGTGGGGCAAGCAGGTCTTCGAGGTCGACGCTGCGGGCGGCATCGTGCGCGAACTGGCCGACCAACACGTCGACCCCATCGCCGGCCAAGACGTCCAGTTGACCATCGACCTCGACGTGCAGCAGTACGCCGAACAGGCCCTGGAGACCAAGTTGCTGCAACGCCGCCAGCTGCCCACCGACATCGCTGGGCAAGACATCGCCGCGCACAACCCGATCGATGTGAAGATCCCCGGTGGCACGCAGCGCGTGTACGCGAGCTCGAAGGAGTTCGGCGCCCAGGAGTGGATCCAGTACAAGGCGCCGGCCGGCGCGGTGGTCGTCGAGAACGACTCCAACGGTCAGATCCTGGCGATGGCCAGCTATCCGCGGTTCGACAACCGCTGGATGGGCAACATCGACGGCAACAAGTTCGACCAGTTGTTCGGCGAGAAGATCGACCCGAACACCGGCAAGGCCGATCCCGACAAGTCGGTGTTGGTCAACCGGGCTGTGCAAGGTCGCTACAACCTCGGCTCGAGCGTCAAACCGTTCGTCGCCTGGTCGGCCATGCACAGTGGCGTGATCGGCCCCAACGAGCCCTACCTCGACAAGGGCAGCTACGTACTCGAGTCGATCCCGAAGGACGTGTGTGCCAGCGGTGTGCGTTGTGAGTTCAAGAACGCCAGCAACGTGCGCACCAACAAGTCGTCGTCCTACGGGCCGGTCACGGTTGCCGACGCGTTGGCCGTCAGCAGCGACGCGTTCTTCTACCGGCTCGGCGAGAAGTTCTGGGAGATCGACGAGCACAACGCCTCGGTCGATCCCGCGCTGAAGGGCAAGTCGACGCTGAAGGATGATCTCGAGCGCTTCGGGTTCGGTGTGGACAGCGGGGTGCAGTTGCCCTTCGAGTGGCCGGGCCGCATCCCCGATGATGCGATCAAAGCCCAGCTCGTGAAGGACAACGTGCTCGGCAAGAACGAGGCGCCACGACTGCTGGTCGGTGACAACGTGCAGGTGGCGATTGGCCAAGGCCTGATGGCGGCGACACCGTTGCAGCTGGCGAACGCTTACTCGACGCTCGCCAATGGTGGCTTCCTCTACACGCCGACCGTCGTCAAGACGATCTTCGAGCCGTTGGTGCCCGATCTCAGCCCGGGAATGGCCGACCTCTCCAAGGCGGTCGTGGTGCGGTCGTTCGACACACCGCACTACAAGGACCAGTTGGAGATGCCACCGGAGATCATCGAACCGATCATCGGTGGCCTGGCCCGAGTGACCAACCGGTTCCGAGCGCGCGAACCCGGCGTCCGGTACCCGCAGAGCTTCTACCACACGACAACGGGCGAGAAGTTGTTCCAGACCTATCCCATGGACGTCTTGCCGATTGCCGGCAAGACCGGCACTGCCCAGGGCGCCAACAGCTATCCGTGGAACGACTCGTCGGCGTTTGGTGCCTTCAGTCTCGACAGCAGCCAGCCGTACACGGTGGTCGCCTACTTGGAGAAGAGCGGCTTCGGCGCCAAGGCTGCTGCGCCCGTCGTGAAGTGCATCTTCACGGCGTTGGCGGGCAAGACCCTCATGGATCCCGTGCTGCCCAGCGATCCCCTGGACTTCAACTCACTGGCGCCGGCGCCCCCCACGTCGCTGGCCGACAGCTCGTGCATGCCGACCGCCGTGGAAGCCCGGGACTGATCTGATCCATGGCGCTCAGCATGCTTTCGCGCAAGCCGGACTCCGGCTTGGGCAACATCAAGGCCAGTCCCGGGTCGCCGAGTCGCAACATCGACTGGGTCCTGCTGCTAGCCCAGGGCGCGCTCTCCATCATCGGGTTGTTCACGATCTACTCGGCGTCGTACTCCAAGTTCTCGAACCCCTACCTGTTCGTCACCCGACAGGAGATCTTCCTGATCGGCGCCGTGATCACGATGATCGTGGTGATGTCGTTCGACTACGACTGGTGGCGTGAGCGGGCCCGATTCCTCTACGCGGTCACGATCATGCTGCTGGTGCTGGTCATCCTCGTCGGAGCGATCCACGGTGGGGCCCGGCTGAGCTTCGACCTCGGTCCGTTGAATGTGCAGCCGGCCGAGTTCGCCAAGTTCACGGCACTCCTCGCGATCGCCGCGTTCCTGGCCGAGGACCGCACCGACACCTTGAACTACGCCCGATTCGTCAAGGGGCTGATCCTCGTCGGTCTCCCCGCCGCACTGGTGATCGTGCAGCCCGACCTGGGTACGGCCTCGGTGCTGATCGCCATGATGATGGGTGTGCTGCTGATCGCCGGCGCCAAAGCCAAGTACATCTTGTTGATCACGTTCCTGTCCGCGGCAACGGTCGGCGCGGCTGTTGTCAGCGGCATCGTCAACGATTATCAGATCAAGCGGATCACCGTCTTCTTCAACCAGGACTCGACGACGCCGGCCCTTCGTGACCTGATCTTCCAGGGCCGCAACTCGCTTCGAGCCATCGCCACGGGCGGCATCGACGGCAAGGGGTGGCTGCAGGGGCAGATCACCAACACCAGAGACATCCCGGTGCAATGGGCCGACTTCCCGTTCTCGGCGATCGGCGAGCAGTTCGGCCTGATCGGCTGTGGCGTGGTCATTGGCCTGTTTGCCATCTTGTTGCTGCGGATCTGGCGGATCGCCGGGCTGTCGCGTGACATGCTCGGTACCTACCTGTGCGCCGGAGTGTTCACCATGGTGCTCTGGCAGATGTTCCAGAACATCGCCATGAGCGTCGGGCTGATGCCGATCACGGGTCTGCCGTTGCCCTTCATCTCCTACGGAGGGTCGAGCATCGTCACCTTTTTCGCCCTGATGGGCCTGGTGCAGAGTGTGCACATGCGCCGGTACCGCTGACGATCCCCTGGTAGTCGGGGTTGGGTCCGGTAGACTGTTAGCCAACATGAGTCCTTTTTTGGCCGATGTCGTAAACCGGCCGCGCCTGCGCGTGCGAATGGCTGCGGAAATCAGCGCGAATCAGCTCGTTGGAGCTGTTGAGCGGCGCGCCCACATGAATCAATGGATCGAACGCGATGCCAGCCGACCTGGAGACATCTCCGTCGGCCGTCGCGGCGCTGGCCCTCGCGGCCGGCGCATGAGAAGGGAATGTCCGAATGACCGACGACCAACACGATCAGCTGTCGCTGGCCGGCTCACCTGCCCCAGCGCAGGTGGACGATCCAGCCGACCACGAGCCCAACGGGGACGAATCGAGCGCTGACGGCACCGAGACCATCGGTGAGCCAACGGTACGCACGGCGGCGCAGAAGCGCCGCCGAGGGTCGCGTGGCGGCCGCAATCGCAAGAAGCCGGCGGGTGCCGATGGT
Source organism: Ilumatobacteraceae bacterium (assembly GCA_031427935.1). GTDB lineage: Bacteria > Actinomycetota > Acidimicrobiia > Acidimicrobiales > Ilumatobacteraceae > JAENVT01. The sequence continues at coordinate 7,383 of JANPOJ010000096.1, forward strand.
GGCGGCATCGACGACGATTCCACAGACGACGATGATGCCGCGGACGACGAACTGATCGTCGACGACACCCCGGCCACGTCGTCGAGCGTCGCCGCATCGGTGATCGGCGACGGCAACCCGGAGTTGCCCAAGCGCATTGCCGAGGGTCGCGCCAGCGGTGAGGCAGCCGAGCGGGCGCTGGTTCGTAAGCCGCAGATCGGCGACACTCGTCCCGCGCCGCCAGGGGCAACTCCCGCGCCGGCCGCAGCAAAACCGCAGCAGCAGCGCGGTGAGCGAACCCGCAACGATCGCCAGCGGTCAGACAAGCCCAAGACCGAACGCGCCGCTCAGCCGGCCGCAGCAGGCTCCGCCGCAGACGATCAGGAGGCAACCGACGCCGCCAAGAAGAAGCGCCGTCGCGGGGTGAAGGGTCCGAAGCCCACCTCGCCCGGCCTCGAAGTCGACCTCGACGCCGACACGATCGAGCGGCGCCGCGGACGCGAGCGCAACGGACGGCCGATCGGTCGCTACCTCATGGCCGTCCAGGTGCGGCCGACGTTGACGCAGGTCGCAGTGCTCGAAGGTCGCAACCTGATCGAACACTACGTCAGCCGTCCTGCCGACGATGTCAGCCAGATCCACGGCAACATCTACCTCGGCAAGGTGCAGAACGTGCTCCCTGGTATGGAGGCCGCCTTCGTCGACATTGGCACGCCGAAGAACGCCGTGTTGTATCGCGGCGACGTGCAGTACGACCCTGAAGACATCGTCGAGAAGTCGAGTCAGATGCGCATCGAGCAGATGCTGCGGCCCAAGCAGTTGGTGCTGTGTCAGGTCACCAAGAACCCGATCAGCGCCAAGGGCGCCAGGCTGACCCAGGAAGTGTCATTGCCCGGTCGGTTCGTCGTGTTGATCCCCAACTCGAAGACGTACGGCATCTCCAAGCGCCTGCCCGACGACGTGCGCAAGCGCCTCCGCAACATCCTCGATCGGGTCAAGCCTGCCCAGCACGGCTTGATCGTGCGCACCGCGGCCGAGAACGCCAACGAACACGAACTGCGCGCCGACATGACTCGGTTGCTCGACCAGTGGAACGTGATCGAGGCCAAGGCCAAGAAGGCCAACAGCCCGACGTTGCTGTACCGCGAGCCCGAGCTGGCGGTGCGCGTGATTCGTGAGGAGTTCAACGCCGAGTACCGCGGCGTGGTCATCGACGACCAGCGCCTGTTCGAAGACGTGCGCGACTACGTGGCCGCGTTCAACCCCGACCTCGCCGACCGCATCGAGTACTACGACGCTGCCGTTGAAGGCCTGCCGCTCTACGAACGCCAGCACATCCACGAGCAGTTGCACAAGGCCCTCGATCGAAAGGTATGGCTGCCCAGCGGGGGCTCGTTGATCATCGAGCACACCGAGGCACTGACCGTGATCGACGTCAACACGGGAAAGAACGTCGGTACGTCGAACCTGGAAGAGAC
>JANPOJ010000097.1:0-1886 GCA_031427935.1 Ilumatobacteraceae bacterium
GAGTTCCGGGACCACATCGAGAAGCACGTCGACTTCAAGATCTTCGACCTCGTGATCGACTCGTCAGAGGTCGGGTGTCGCAAGCCCGAGCCGGAGATCTACGAACTGACGACCAAGCGGTTGGGGGTAGCGCCCGATCGCATCTTGTACCTCGACGACTTCCTCGCCAACGTGACCGGGGCGAGGGCCGCCGGCTGGGATGCGATTCACGTGACCGGCCCGGAGCAGGCGATCGCCGCTCTCGACCTGGCCCTGGAAGCGCCCCACTAAGATCGAACCATGCGGCTCGCGGAAGACCTCGCCCTCGTGGCGATCAACCCTGCGTCGGGTCGGCACGCGATGGGGCAACGCAGTGCACTGAACGCCTGTCTGGCCGGTCTATTGCTCGCGGACCTGGTGCTCGACGACGTCGTGCAGCCAGCGGACCGAGCCAACCGCATGGTCGTGACCGGAAGGGCTGAGCCACGGACGAAGGTCTTGGCTGCCGCGACCGCGGTCCTCATCGAGAAGGGCCCGAAGATCAGGGCCGTGCTGTCGCACATGGACCGCGGCCTCACCCACCACCTCGGGCTCGGCACGTGGGACGCGACGATGGCGGGACTCGTCGACGAGGGTGTGGTGGCTGCATCGAGTGGCGGTCTCCGCCCCCATCACGACGTAGTGGGTCTGCACGTGCGCGACTCGGTGGTCGCCGCACTTCGGGTGGCCGCTGCCGGCGACACGGAACTCGACCTGCGGACTGCTGCGCTGCTGTCGATGGTCGGCCCAGCGCATCTGTTGGAGGTCGTCGCCCCCACTCGCGCGACGCGTCGGCATGCGCGTGAACGGATCGACCACGCTGTCGACGCGACCGTCCTCGAACCGGTCGGCGAGATGGTTCGTCGGCTGATCGCTGCCGCCGACGCAGCGGTCGGGGCCGGAAGCGTCGCTGCGGTCAACTAGACGGGGCGCTCGTCACGGAACGTTGCTGCTGTCGCGATCTGCGTCTCGCACGCTTGTGGATTGCGTCGACCGCGAGCACGAGCGGTGCCGCCATCGCCGCGACCGCAAGACCGCCGATCGGGGGGACCGCGTGGGCGAGAAGCCGCGCCACGGGTGGGATCAGCAAGAAGCCGACCAACGCGAGCAACTCGGCGCCGACGGCCCACAGCAACAACCGATTGGTGCGCCATCCGAGGGCCCATGGCGGCGCAGTTGCGCTGCGGCAGGCGAACGAGTTGGCGACTTGACCAATGACGACCGCGGCGAACGCCGCGCCGGATGCGGCCATCAGTGCATGACCGGTCGGGAAGGTGTCGCCCGGCCGCCATCCGGCCGCGACGAGCGCCACCGTGAAGGCAGACATCTCGACGAACGCTTCGGTTGGGCCGAGCACGGCGAACGCACGAATCATCAGCGGCCGGTCGATCAGGTGTCGCCGGTCGGGTGGGCGTTGCAGGACCGACGGGCTCGGCGCTTCGTTCCCCAGAGCCAGCGCAGGCAGAAGGTCGGTTCCGATGTCGAGGCAGAGGATCTGCAGCACCCCGAGGGCGAGCGGGAACCTGCCGCCCGACAACGCCCACACCACGAACGGCGTCAGCTCGGCGACGTTGTCGGTGAGGTGATACGTGAGAAAGCGATGGATGTTGGCAAACGTCGCCCGACCCTGCTCGATCGCGGCGACGATGGTCGAGAAGTCGTCGTCGAGCAGAACGAGGTCCGATGCGGCGCGGGCAACGTCGGTCCCACTCTTGCCCATCGCGATTCCGATATCGGCGGCCTGCAACGCCGGCCCGTCGTTGACACCGTCGCCGGTCATGGCCACCACGTGCCCGCGGGATTGAAGCGCCTGGGCAATGCGAAGCTTGTCGGCGGGCGAGACGCGACTGATCACCACGCCGTCGTAG
>JANPOJ010000098.1:0-20478 GCA_031427935.1 Ilumatobacteraceae bacterium
CAGATCGCGTGGGATCACGACCAGTTCCCGTACCTCACGGCCGTGCATTGGGTGTCGAACGAGCGACTGCTGCTGACGGTCCAGTCACGTGATCAACGCGACCTGCAGGTGCTGGAAGCCAACCCCACGACGGGCGACACCGCTACGATCTTCACCGACCACGACGACAACTGGGTCGAACTCGTGCCAGGCACGCCCAACGAGCTCGCGGACGGGCGGCTCGTGATGGCCGCGGATCGCGATGGCCTGCGCCGCATGCTGATCGATGGCGTGAGCGTGACGCCCACCGACCTCCAAGTCCGAGCCGTGGTCGCCGTCGATGAGAACACGGCGTTCATCCTGGCCAACCCGCTCGACGACGCGACGGTGCAACACGTGTGGAGATGGAGCGACGACGACCTGACGTGCATCAGCGACGGGCCGGGTATCCACTCGGCCACCATCGGCGGCACGACCACCGTGTTGCGCAGCACCACGCTCGACTCCTGCGGATCGCTGACGAAAGTCGTCGATGGCCCCGTCATCGCCTCGTTCGTCGAGCAGCCGTTGATCGACCCCAGCGTGTCCCTGCATCACTATGGCGATCGTCGCTTGGCGACCGCAGTGCTGTTGCCCCGCGACCACGATGGCTCTCCTCTGCCGGTGTTGCTCGATCCGTACGGTGGGCCGCACGTGCAGTATGTGTTGGCCTCGCGCAGCCGCTACGCCCTGTCGCAGTGGTTTGCCGACCAAGGCTTTGCCGTCGTGGTCGTCGACGGGCGCGGAACACCGGGCCGTGGTAGCGAGTGGGAGCGCGCCGTCCACCTCGATCTGGCCTCCACGATCCTCGACGACCAAGTCGACGCGCTGCACGCCGCCGCCAACGACTATCCACTCGATCTCGACCACGTAGGGATCCGCGGGTGGAGCTTCGGCGGATACCTCGCAGCGCTTGCGGTGATGCGCCGGCCCGACGTCTTCCATGCCGCAATCGCCGGCGCCCCGGTCACCGATTGGCGCCTCTACGACACCCACTACACCGAGCGCTACCTCGGCGACCCGACGGTCGACGACACCGCGTACGCCAACTCCTCGCTGCTGCCACTGGCCAGCGCCCTGACCAGGCCCTTGCTGTTGATCCATGGTCTCGCCGACGACAACGTGGTTGCCGCACACACCCTCCAACTCTCGTCGGCGCTGCTCGCAGCCGGAAAGCCGCACGAGGTCCTGCCGCTGGTCGGTGTCACGCACATGACGCCCCAAGAAGTCGTTGCCGAGAACATGCTGCTGCACCAACTCGACTTCCTCCGGCGCTTCGTCGCGCCACTCACCACCGGTTAGGTTGCGCCTTCGATGAATCAACGCCTGCGCGATCTCTACAGCCACGTGTCGGTGCACGCCACCGCCGACCGCGAACACGAAGCGGTGATCGAACTGTTGCTCCTCGTCATGGTCGCCGACCGGCACATCTCCGAGGACGAGCTCGACGAGATCCGCAACATCAGCGACGATTCGGGCTGGGAGTCCTCGACGTTCTCGTTCGATCAGTACCTCGGCGAGGCAATGGCCAAGGTGCGGGCCGCGGTCGCGGCGGACAAGACCGAGGCCTTGCTCGACGACATCGACGGCCGCATCGCCAGCACGGTGCTACGGCACTCGTTGTTCTCCGCGGCGCGCGACGTGGCAGGTGTCGATCACGACATCGCCGGCGAGGAAGAGTCACTGCTGGGGCAGGTCGCAGCGCGCTTCGCCTGAGGCCGTCACGTCACGCGTCGGCACCCGCTGGCGACGCGATCGTGGCCGCTCAGATCGGCCGTGATCGATACATCGTCGAAGCCGGCGGCGTGCAACAACTCGGTGACCCGACGACCGTGCGTCGAGCCGATCTCGACGACGAGCCATCCACCGGGCCGCAGCCATTGCCCCGACTCGGCGATCAGATCGCGGATCGCGTCGAGACCATCGGTGCCTCCAAAGAGCGCGATCGCCGGCTCCCATTGGCGAACGATCGCTTCGAGCTCGGGATCGTCGTCGCCGACGTATGGCGGGTTGGAGACCACGACCCCCAGATGTCCCGCGAGGTTCGCCGGCAGCGCGCCGAACCAGTCGCCGTGGGCAAGACGCACGTTGGCTGCCGCCCTGCCGATACCGGCGGCGTTGGCCCGGGCGACATCGAGCGCCTCTGTCGAACAGTCGGTCATCCACACCGTGACCCCGTCGATCGGCAGCTCGCGGGCCAGCGACAGACCGATCGCACCGCTGCCGGTTCCGAGATCGGCGCAGGTGATCGGGTGCTCGAGCGATCGGGCGTGTCGCAAGGCGACATCGACCACCAACTCGGTCTCCGGCCTCGGGATCAGCACGCGCCGATCCACCATCAGGTCGAGGTGACGGAAACCCCAACGGCCGAGGACGTATTGCAGCGGCTCGCCGTCGGCCAACCGGGCCAGCATGGCATCGAGGTGGGCAACGGCGCGTTCCGACGCGGGATGAGCGAGGATCGCCAGGAACTCGTCGCCGTCGTGGCCCGAGGCGACCTCACAGAGCCAGCGCGCACGAGGACGGTCGAGCCCGGTGGTCGTCTCGTTCCACAGGTCGCCCCAGGTGATCGTGCCGTCACTCATCGCCGGAGAGTTGGCGGGCCCGTTCGTCGGCGGTCAACGCATCGACGAGATCGTCGAGATCACCAGCCAGCACCTCTTGCAACCGGTAGGCGGTGTAGCCGATGCGATGGTCGGTGACCCGGTTCTCCTTGTAGTTGTAGGTGCGTATCTTCTCGCCGCGTCCACCACCACCGACCTGGGCGCGACGCTCGACCGATTTCGCCGCGTCCTGCTCCTCCTGGGCCAACTTCAACAATCGGGCGCGGAGCACCAGCATTGCCCGCGCCCGGTTCTGCAACTGGCTGCGCTCGTCCTGCATCGCCACCACCACGCCGGTCGGGACGTGGGTGATCCGCACGGCAGAGTCGGTGGTGTTGACCCCCTGCCCGCCAGGCCCGCTCGATCGGTAGACGTCGATCTCGAGGTCGCGTTCGTCGATCTCGACCTCGACCTCCTCGGCCTCTGGCAGAACCAACACCGTGGCGGACGACGTGTGGATGCGGCCCTGGCTCTCGGTGGCCGGCACGCGCTGCACGCGGTGAGTGCCGCCCTCGAACTTCAACCGGCTCCACGCCGTGTCGCCATTGATCAGGATCGTCACCAGGTTGACCCCACCGAGATCGCTGGGATCGTGCGACAACACCTCGACCGTCCACCCCTTCAACGCCGCGAAGCCGCGGTACATCTCGTAGAGGTCACCGGCAAAGAGGTTGCCCTCCTCCCCACCTTCGGCACCGCGGAGCTCCATGATCACGGCCTTGCCATCGTTGGGGTCCTTCGGGAGCATCAGCAACCGCAACTGCTCCTCGTACCCGGCGAGGTCTCCCTCGGCATCGGCCAACTCGGCTCGCAGCATCACCCGATCGCTCTCGGATGCGTCGACCAACAGTTCTCGCGCCGCCTGTGCGTCGGCGGAGCGTTCGCGGTGGGCGCGCAGGCACTCGACCACCGGCGTCAGCTCCTTGTACCGCTTCGACACCCGGCGCAGCGCGGCATGATCCCCGACCACGTCGGGATCGCCGAGGCTCACCTCGAGCGAGATGAACTCATCTTCCAGGGACGCCAGTCGTTCGAACACCGATCGAGCAGGTTACGGCGTCAACGGACCGGAATGATCTCGATCGGATCCGCGAGCAGCGCGGCGATGTCGGCTTGGACCGGAAACGCGTCGCGGGCCGGCACGACGATCCGCGTCACATGGCCGGTCGCCAGGCGTGCATCCGTGGCGAACGGCACCACATCGAGATCGACCCCGGCGCTGATCACCAATGTCGTCTCCACGCCGTCGATCAGCGCCTGCGCCACGCTGGGCTGCGGGTCCTTCAGGTTCGGGCGGGCAAGGGGCGATCGGACGGCGTCGACGCGTGAGGCACCAACCAAGCTCGGTTCGTCGATCAGCCGGGCACGCAGCGCCTGCTCCCGACCGAGCCGATTGAGCGGGTGCGGGTCGGCACCATGCTGGCGGTGGGGCGCGACCACGGCGACCACCTTGGCCAAGGCCTCGACTGTCGGAACGTCGCCGTGCAGCATCTGGAACGCCTCACGATCGTGTTGACCGATCCCGACCTCGAGCCGATGTGCACCGCTGAACTCGTCGGTCACGACGCGACACACCTCCAGCCCGCGAACCTCACCGATCAGCACACCGTGCTCGACTGCGGGCGCCGCGCCCCCGGCAACGATCAGCGAACGGAACTGGTCGTGCTCCTCGGGAGCATCGAGTGGAGCCGGCATCGGCTCGGCGATGGCCGGCAACAACGCACGCTCGGCAATGTGCCAGACCTCGATGGGTAGCCGAAACGCAGCGGCCCGACGAGCCAGTATGCCGGTGCCCGACTCGGCCAGGATCTGCAGCCGTTCGACCTTGGTCCGAACGGCCCACGCCAGTGCAGGGCCGAGGCCGCGTTGTGGCTGGTCGTCCAGCAACACCCAACCATCGGCGCCGTCGGTCGCCGCCGCGCCAAGTGCGAAAGGAATCGCATCGAGGTCGGGCCCGGCACCGTGATCGCGTGCCAGGGCGGTGAGCTTGATGGTCAACAACTGCCCGCGGCGTGATTCGTCGACCATTGCGATCACGCTAGCGATCGGCTGTAGCGATCGATCTGCCTGGCGCCCCGCATAGGGGGGTGGAACTCAGTCGGTGAAGTAGCCGACGACGTCGGCGACCAGATCGACCAGGCCGCCGTTGTTGAACATCATCACGGTCCCTGCGGGCCCGATGCGGGCCAGGACCATGTTGGGGATCACTTGCCCGACGGACACGTTGAGGTTCGAAGCCATGGGCCGATCGCCCCCGCCCGGGTACACCGTCACGTAGGTCTCTCGGGTCGGAGTGACGGCGGTGACGTTCAGCATCACGCCGCTGACCCCGGATGTCGGCACACCGCCGCGACCGAGCAGGGTCACCTCCAGTGGCGTCTGCCCGACCTGGGCGAGCGGCGCACCGAGACCGTCGCGTGTGTCGAGCACACGTCGGGGGCTCAACGCAACGTACCGGCCGCTGGCGTCGGCATCGAAGCAGCCGAGCACGTCGACCACGACATCCGTCGATCCGCTGTTGTTGAAGATGCTGACCATCCCGTTGGTGCCAACCCGCGCCAGCACCATGTTCGGCACGGTCTGGCCGGGCACCATGTTGACGCTCGATGCAAAGGGCCGGGGCTCACCCGACGGCCACACCGTGAGGAAGCTCCCGGCTGTCGGACCGGTGACGGTGACGTTCAGCGCGACCGCTTCAGGACTCGACGACACTCCACCGCGACCGGCGACCTGCAGATCGAGCATCTGGCCGGGCCCGAGTGCACCCGTGCCCTCGCGGGTGTCGAGCAGGCGAGCCGGCGCCAGCGGCGCCATCCCCACCGACGTGCCGTCCTGGAAGTATCCGACGACATCGGCAAGCAGGTTGACCGTGCCCGAGTTGTTGAAGAAGTTGACATCGCCGGCATTGCCGAGGCGGATGATGGCCAGGTTCGGCACGGCCATGCCGGGTACGGGGTTGAGGTTCGACGTCGTGGGTCGCGGCTGGCCGCCGGGCCAGGCGGTGACGTAGGTCGGCCCGCTGGCGTCGACGGCGGTGAGGTTGATGGCGACCGCGATCGCCCCGGCCGGCACGCCGTACTGGCCGCGAATCGTGAACGGCCACGACTCGCCGGGGCCAAGCGGACCGAGACGCCCACCGGTGCCATCGCGTGTGTCGAACAGTCGCCGCGGGTTCATCGAGACGTACTCGGTGGGGCTCGACGGTGGCGTGATCAGCGGCGGGATGCCACCGTTCGGCGGTGGGTCCCCCGGGCCGGTCAGGAAGAAGCCGAGGTTCTCGTACTGCCCGTTGAGGATCGTCGAGGCCCCGCCACCCATCCACCCGTCGATCACCGTGCCGAGCACATGGCGGAAGTCGGTCGTCATGTCGAATCGGTCCCATTGATCCACGATCGGCGCGAACGACGATGGCTGGCCGTAGTGCCCACCCTTGATGTTCGGCCCCATCACGAACTGCACGTTGGCGGTGCCGTGATCGGTGCCCGAGGAGTTGTTGGAGAACGGGGTGCGACCGAACTCCGACATCGTCACGACCGTGACGCGGTTGTAGTACGCAGCGTCGAGGGTCGAGAAGAACGTCGCCAGGCCGGTGTCGAGTTGGGTCAGCAGATCTGCGTGGTTGAGCGGTTGACCATCATGGGTGTCGAACCCGTCGAGGCCGAGGTCGAGCACCCGAAAGCCGAGGTTGGCGTTGATCAACCGGGCAGCGACGGTCATCTTCTTCACGAACTCGTCACCGGTCGGCGCCGGCGAGTACACCGGCGACACGTCGGTCGCGAGATCGAGTTGCGTCTTCAGCACGCTCGCGAACATGTCGTGCCACGGCCCACGACCGGCGGGGCTCGCCGAGAGCGAGCGCAGCCCGGTGAACATCCGCACTTCCGCCGGGTCGGTGCCCGTACCGAACATGCCGTCGCCGTTCTCGGGCACGGCCACGGCGCGACGGACCGCGCCGATCAGGTGCAACGGGACCGACGAGCCGATGGTCGCCGCCGTCAGGTCGGCCGTCGCCGCCGGTTGACCATCGAGCCAGCGACCGACCCAGCCGGTGCTGGCAGGCCCGCTACCGAACCGGGCATTCATCCAGATCGCCATCGACGTGAAATGCGACAGGTCCGGGTTGGGGTAGCCCACACCGTGCACAATGGCCAGCTGGCCGGCATCCCACAGTCGCTTGGTGTAGCTGAGGCTCGGGTGCAGGCCGAACGTGCCGGCGGGCGGGAGGACTTGATTGGCAGGGATGGCCAGGTTGCCATTGCTCGGCCCGCGGATGTCGTAGTACTTGCCGTTGGTGTACGGCACCACGGTGTTGAGGCCGTCGTTGCCGCCGTACAACACGATGTTGACGACGATGCCGTCGTGGGCGCCGATCGGTGTTGCAGCAAAGGCTTCGTGGAGGTCGAAGCCGAGGTGACCGAGTCCGAAGTGACCTGGTCCCAGCGAATTGAGGGCTGCACCGCCGAGCACGCCGCCGCCGACCGCTTGCAGGAACTTGCGGCGCGTCCACCCGCTCGGCCCCAGCACGTCGCCCAGCGCGTCGGGACGCGACAGCAACCGGCGGGCATCGGCAGTGGAGATATCGGGATCGAGCATCGTCATCTCCTCATGCCATGTGGAATTCGGGGGCGAGCATGGTCATCGTCAACAGGTTGGTGGCGGCCCACCACTTGTTGGGCTCGGCCGACCTGGCGTTGATCAGCGCCGTGCGGGTGGTGGTTGACAGCGGAAAGATCCCGAAGAAGTTGGCGACGTAGTCGACGGCATTGGGCGCGGTCATGGCGTACAGGTTGTCGAACCCGCCGTTGTCGCGTAGTTGCCACGTTGCGGAGCGAGCGAAGTCGGCACGACCGGCGACCGCACTGGTGTTCAACCAGTAGGCGTTCGGTCGCCAACCCGACACGTTCGGGGGCTGATACATCTGCTGCCCGGTCGACTCGGCACGCCAGGCGACACCGAGGTTGTCGGGCGTGAGGCCGGAGTAGTAACAGAGGGCGACGATGTACTCGATCGGGGTTCGCACCAAGCCCTGCTTGGCGGTCGTGCTGTAGAACTCCGGGCGCATGAGGATCGACCGCACCAGGTTGTGCAGGTTCATGTCGGTGGCAAACGCGGGTGCGAGTGCATCGAGCACCGCCGGCGGCGGCGATGGATGGGCCAAGAACTCCCAGATCTTCTTCGTGATGTAGCGCGCCGCAATCAACTTCTTGGTCGGGTTGTTGAGCAGGATCTCGTCGATGATCTCCGGCCCGGTCCAGGCTTTGGTCGTACCGAAGAAGGTCTTCAATCCCACGTCGTGACGGCCGGGATAGAACTGGTAGACGTAGTTTGGCCAGTCGGCGTTGTACCCCGTCCACGCCCTGGCCGACGCCTCGACATCGGACTCGGCATAGTTTCCGACACCCAGGGTGAACAGCTCCATCAGCTCACGGGCGAAGTTCTGGTTCGGCGAGCCCTTCACGTTCTCGGCGTTGGACAGGTAGACCAGCATCGCCCGATCGATCGCCATCTTCTGGGTGAGCGTGTGGAAGTTGCCGAGCGCGTTCTCCCGATACATCTGGATCTGCTGCATCAGGTGGAAGCCCTTGCCGACGTCCCACCACGCACTGACGAAGTGACCGTGCCAGAACAGGGTCATCTTCTCGTGGAAGGGCCGTGCCGTGCTGAGCATGTTGTTGATCCAGAACGAGCACGCCGCGACGTACTGATCCCAGTTGCTGACGGGGTCCTCGCTCTGGAAGTACGCTGGGAGCGCCGGGGCGCCGTTCAGCCCTATGTTGAGCACGTTGTCGACGACTGCGCCGTAGGTCGTGAGGTCGAGCAGCTTCAGCTCGGCCAGCCGGCTGGGGCGCACGACGAACTCGGTTCGCCTCAACAGATGGGCGAGGTCGTCGTCGGATACGGCCACGCAGACACTCCTTCACTCGATAGCCCGCTGTCTCATCGGCCCACACCGGGCCCCCCTTGAGTGATCCCTTTTTCAAGAAACCCTGACGCGAAACGACCCGGCCACGGGGACCGGGTCGTTTCGGAGTCTTTGGAACGGACTACTTGGTCTTGCGCTCGCCGTAGCGCTTGTTGAAGCGCTCGACGCGGCCACCGGTATCGACCAGCTTTTGCTTGCCGGTGAAGAACGGGTGGCACTCGTTGCATAGTTCGACCTGCAGATCACCGGCGCGAGTGGATCGCGTGGTGAAGGTGTTGCCGCAGCTACAGCGAACCGTCGTGTCGTTGTATGTGGGATGGGTGTCGGTCTTCATGATTTTCTCCGTTGAAATCGAGAGCTGAGTGTATCGGCCAATTTCCCCTGAACACGAGGCATTTACATGGCAGGTTGCTTACCGATTTCGTTGAGGAACTCGTCGTTGGTGCGGAAGGTGCGGAGCCGATCGACCAGCAGCTCGAGCCCGGGGGCGGCATTGCCGTCGGCGGCCAGACCACTGAGCACGCGGCGCAGCTTCCACACCATCTGCAGCTGCTTGCGATCGAACAGCAGCTCCTCATGACGGGTGCTGGATGCGTCGACGTCGATCGCCGGGTAGATGCGGCGCTCGGAGAGCTTGCGGTCGAGGCGCAGCTCCATGTTGCCGGTGCCCTTGAACTCCTCGAAGATCGCATCGTCCATGCGGCTGTTGGTCTCGACGAGCGCCGTGGCCAGGATGGTCAGCGATCCGCCTTCTTCGACGTTGCGGGCCGCGCCGAAGAACTTCTTCGGCGGGTACAAGGCGCCGGCGTCGATGCCGCCGGACAGGATGCGGCCGCTGGCGGGAGCTGCCAGGTTGTACGCACGGCTGAGGCGGGTGATGCCATCGAGGATGATGACGACGTCTTCGCCCTGCTCGACCAATCGCTTGGCCTTCTCGATCGCCAGCTCGGCAACGTGGGTGTGCTCGTCGCTCGGCCGGTCGAAGGTGCTGGAGATGACCTCGCCCTTCACCGTTCGGCGCATGTCGGTGACCTCTTCGGGCCGCTCGTCGATCAGCAACACCATCAGCTTCACCTCCGGGTGGTTCTGCTCGATCGACGTGGCGATCGTCTTCATGATCGTGGTCTTGCCGGCCTTGGGCGGCGACACGATGATGCCGCGCTGACCCTTGCCGATCGGCGAGATCAAGTCGATGATGCGAGCCGTCATGTTGTTGGGGTCCGACGGGTTCTCCAACCGCAGCTTCTCGTCGGGGAACAGCGCAGTCAGGTCCTCGAATCGGGGACGGGTCTTGGCCTTCTCGGGGTCGCCACCGTTGACCGAGTGGATCTCGAGCATCGCCGGGTTCTTCTCGTTGCGACCGGCCGGGCGGCTGAGCCCAGTGACGTAGTCGCCCTTGCGCAACCCGTACTGGCGCGTCAACTTCACCGGGATGTACGCGTCGTCGCGGCTGGCCAGGTAGCCGGCGACCCGCAAGAAGCCGTACCCCTCGTCGCGCAGGTCGAGGTAGCCGGAGACCTGAACGGGCTCCATGTTGATCGGTGACCCGGTCTCTTCGACGCGGTCGGGACGGTCGGGACGATCGGGGCGGTCGACGCGCTCTTGATCGCCGCCTTGGGGACCATCGGCGCGGCCCTTGTTGCGCCGGCGTCGGCGTCGGCGGCTGTTGCGGCTCTCCGCATCGCCCTCTCCGTCACCGTCATCACCGTCGACGCCATGCGATTGTCCGCCCGACGTGCCCGGCGAGGCGGAGGCCGCCGGCGAGACGGCAAGCTCGGTGACGGCAACTTCACCCGACTTGATCAGTTCGATCTCCCAGTCGGCCAGCGGCTCGCCGTCAGGCCCGAGAATGACCTCGGCTTCGACCGGGGCGTCGGCTGTCTTGACCGCCGACACAGGCGCGGGCGTCTCGGTCGACACCTCGGCGGCCTCGGTTACGGTCGGCGATGCTTCGCGTGGGGCCTTCGGCGCGCGACCGTTCGTCGCGGGCGCTGTCGGCTGCTCTGTGGGAGCGCCACCACCGGTGGTCTCCAAGATCTTGTCGATCAGCGTCGCCTTGGCGGCGCGCGACGTGGTTTTGATGCCCAACGCCTGGGCAATTGCGAGCAGCTGCTCTTTGTCCTTGGATTCGAGCATTGACTGTTCGAGAGCTTCCGCGGCCACCGGCCACCTGCTTTCTGGGGAACGACAGTGGGCTCGGCGTGTCAATGTGCACACGACCGGCGGCCACACCACCGAGATGATTTGGCGAGATGATTCGCCCTCTCCGCACCCCCGCACGGTCATTTCACCGAAGCGGTTGCAGCGAGATGTCCGGGAACCCGAACGAAGGGAACTGTAGCGAACGCGTGCGCGATGCGCAACGTTGGGCCCTACATCGGATCTGGTCAGCCGGTTCGCAGTCCGGTGCACCCGTAATCGACCAAGGCCTGGCAGTTGCGGTGGCCGAGACAATCGAGGAGTTGCTTGCCGCGTTCGTTGGCCGGGTCGAGGTTGGCCGCGCTGATGACCGGAATCGACATCTGCACCATCACCCCATCATGGAAGTCGGCCTGCGCGTCGTCCCACGAGTAACCCGTCACGCCACGGTCGACGAGACCCTGGTGCCAACGCCGCAACAGCGCCTCGCCGTGCTCGCGACGCATCTCGGTGGTGAGGCTCTGCACGATGAAGTAGGCGATGTCGCCCGCACCCACCGACCGCACGCTCAACTGCCAGTCGATGACGGTCACCGGCGCACCCGGGCGACCGAAGAAGAAGTTGTCGAGCCGGAAGTCGGTGTGCGCCAACGTGGTGGGGCGGTTGTTCATCGACCAGTCGTACGACGCGGGAAGTTGGGCGCCGATCCGTTCCCCGACCTCGAGCGCTGCTGCCGGCGCCGATGCGAACATCTCGGCGAACACCGGCCACGACTGCGTGTACTGATCACCGACGGCCATGTACGCCGGGTTGTTCAACGGTCGCAGCCACGTCAGGTCATCGAGATGCGGCGACTCCCACCAAGCGGCGTGCAGTTGCGCACCGACATCGATCACGGCCTGCGCATCGGCCAGGTCGGCGCCCGCAACCTGATCCGCCATGCGGGCGTCGGAGAGGTCCTCCATCAAGATCAAGGTGCCGGAGTCGTCGTCGCTGACCTCGCTGAGGTACACCACGGGTGTAGGCACACCGAGACCGATCGTCGAGGCCTTGCGATAGCACTCCGCCTCGGTGCGGTAGAACCCATACATCTGGGCGATGTACTTCGCCATCGGGTCCTCGATGGGGAACTTGGCGATCATCACGTCGGGCAGTCCCCCACGGTCGCCGTCGTACGTCAACTGCAGCCGCGCCAGTTGACCGACGAAGCCGACGCCGGCCCCCAACGGTTTGGCATCGACCGACGACACCTCGCCGTTCGCCAGATGACCAGCGTGCCTCAGCGCGGTGGTCAGGTAGGCCGGTGTGAGCTCGGCAATATCGGTCGGCAACACAAAGTTGATGTCCCCCATCGGGCGCACCGTAGTTCAGCGGTCGACGAGTTCAGCAGCGAAGGTGAGATGGATGGAGGGAAACTCGACAGATCTTCTCGATAGCGCCGATTGCTCGGTCGGTCGGTCGGCGCCGCGCAAGCGCGGACGCCGGCGCAGAACGACGAGTCCCGTGAAGCGACAATTACCGGAGATTCGAAGGATGCAACGAACTTGCCCTTGGACCGGAGGACTGATGAGTTCAGTTCGCCACGATTCAGATCGGCGCTCTCTGATTCGGAATCGCACACTCCCTGGGAGTCTGGGAGTGCGCGAGACGGCAGACCTGGGCGCGTCTTGTGACACCGCAACAGACATCAAGATGCGTTGATTTCGTGGATCCGGTGAGGTCGGCCACGGATGCGCCGAACGTGGAGAAGTTGGTGCCGATCAGGTCCTGCGTGCCCACTGGTTCGTCGTCGACGACCACCACGAAGTACAGCCGCCAGAAAGTGTCGCTGGCCTTTGAACGGCCGGCCCAGATCCCTCGCAGCCAGGCCCACTCCCGATCCGGGTTGTCCTTGTACAGCGACATCGGGTCGTCGAACGGCCACGGCGGCGCCGTGGCCACCCCCTTGCGGACCGCTGGCACCAGTTGCTGCAGCAGGTCGTCCGTTGCCCCGAGCAGCGACAGCCAGGTACGCACCTGCACATTCAGCGGAGGATACGGGGATGCGGTTATGGCGAATCGCCGGCATGCAGCACCGTATAGGCCGGATTGCTGCCGAACTCAGCGGGCGATGTTGGCTTCGACGAAGCGTTCGACAGCATCAAGATCGTTGGGCAGGTCCGTCACGTATTCGGGACGCTCCATCAGGTCTGCCAGGTGTGGGGGAAGCTGCGGGCGAATCCCGGTAGCCCGTTCGACAGCGTCGGGGAACTTCGCCGGATGCGCAGTTGCCAGCGTCACCATCGGACCGGGAATCGACGACCGCACGAGATCGACGGCACCGACGGCGACGGCCGTGTGCGGATCGAGCAACATGCCCATCGACGCGTGCGTGTGCCGGATCACGTCGAGGGTTTGGGGATCGTCGAGCCGTGCTGCGGAGAAGACACCATCGAGGTGCTCGGCACGTTGATCCGGCTCGATCGACAATGACCCACTGACCCGGAATCGCTGCAGCTGCTCGGCGGTCTGCCCGCCATCGCGTCCGTTGATCTCGAACAACAGCCGCTCGAAGTTGGACGACACCTGGATGTCCATCGACGGGCTCAGCGACGGCACCACGGGGCGGGTGCTCATGTCGTTGGCAGTGAAGAAGCGGGCCAGGATGTCGTTGGCGTTCGAGGCGACGACGAGTCGATCGATCGGTGCACCCATCTGCTTGGCGATCCAGCCGGAGAACACGTTGCCGAAGTTGCCGCTGGGCACGCAGAAGTTGACCTGACCGCGCAGGTGGTCGGTGGCCGTCACGTAGTAAACGATCTGGGCCATCACACGCGCCCAGTTGATGGAGTTCACTGCACTGAGGTTGCAGCGCTCGCGGAACTCGGCGTCGTTGAACATCGCCTTGACGAGATCTTGACAATCGTCGAACGAACCGTCGATGGCCACGACGTGCACGTTCGGTGAGTTGACGGTCGTCATCTGTCGCCGCTGCACCTCGCTCGTGCGACCGCGAGGGAAGAGGATCACGATGTCGGCGTGCGCACAGTTCTTCACGCCATCGATTGCTGCCGAGCCCGTGTCGCCCGATGTCGCACCGACGATCGTCACCCGCCTGCCCTGTTGCGACAGCACATGCTCGAACAATCGGCCGACCAACTGCAGGGCGACATCCTTGAACGCCAGCGTCGGCCCGTGGAACAGCTCTTCGATGAAATGGTCGTCGCCGATCTGCACGAGAGGGACAACCGCTGGGTGAGCGAAGGTGCTGTACGCGTCGACGCACATCGCCTCCAGGGTGTCCGGTGCGATCTCATCGCCGACGAACAACTGCATGATCTGCGCGGCGCGTTGGGCATAGCTTGCGCCGTCGCCACGTGGCGGGAGCGCAGGCCACGACGTCGGCACGTACAGACCGCCGTCGGTTGCCAGCCCGGCCAGCAGCGCCTCGGTGAAGCCGAGCTCGGCGGCCTGCCCCCGCGTCGAGACGTACCGCACGTCAGCCGCCGATCACACGGAGCAGCCCACCGATGTTGCGAACGACATCGAGATCGCGCAGTTCGCGCACCGTGGCCTGCACCGCCGATTCACGAGCCTCGTGGGTGATGAACACCAGCCGTGCCTCGGGGCCGTTGCCCTCCTGCTCGGCCGCGCGGATGCTGACGTCGTGGCGGGCGAACACACCCGTGACGGCGTGCAGCACACCGGGTCGGTCGACCACATCGAGGCTCAAGAGGTACTCGGCCGAGGTCTCGTCGATCGCCCGGATGTGGGCTCGGCCGAACGTGCCGATCGAGCCGTGCGTGCCCTTCGACAGGTTGACGGCGGCATCGATCACATCACCGAGCACGGCGCTGGCAGTCGGCGAACCACCGGCGCCGCGTCCGTAGAACATCAACGACCCGACCGCCGCACCCTCGACGAACACAGCGTTGTAGCTGCCCTTCACGCTGGCCAACGGATGTGCCATCGGCACCATCGCCGGATGCACACGCACCGCGATGTCGCCGGTCGGCGCATCGATCTCGGCGATCCCCAACAGCTTGACGACGTAGCCGAGGCGCTTGGCCATGGCGATGTCGGCGGCCGTGATGCTGCTGATGCCCTCGTGATACACATCGCCGGCGACCACCTTCGACCCGAACGCGATCGACGCCATGATCGCTGCCTTCGCCCCGGCGTCGAAGCCCTCGACATCCGCCGTGGGATCGCGTTCGGCGAAGCCGAGTGCCTGGGCCTCGGCCAGTGCCGCGCCGTACTCCGCCCCCTCCTCGGTCATCTTGGTGAGGATGAAGTTGGTGGTGCCATTGATGATCCCCATCACGCGGGTGATCGGCTCGCCGCGCAGGCTCTCGCGCAGCGCCCTGATGATGGGGATGCCTCCGGCCACAGCAGCTTCGAACAGCAGGTCGACACCGGCTTCGTCGCTGACACCGAACAGCTCGGTGCCGACGTTGGCCAGCAACTCCTTGTTGGCGGTGACGACCGGCTTACCGGCCCGCAACGCCGACGTGATCAGCTCGCGCGCCGGTTCGATCCCACCGATCACCTCGACGACGAGGTTGATCGACGGGTCGCCCACGACGGCGTGAGCGTCGCGTGTCAGCACCCCGTCGGGCAAGTCGACATTGCGCTCGCGGCTGAGGTTGCGCACCGCCACGGCACCGACCTCCAGGCGCACACCGGTGCGGGCCTCGATGGTCGCCTGCTGTGCTGTCACCAACTTGACGAAGGCGGAGCCGACGTTGCCGCATCCCAATACACCGATCCGCACGAGCGTTGTCACGGGCGGAAGGCTACGGGTTGACGTGTCGCCGTCGAAACCCTTTGCCGCTGGTCAGGGCTTGCGGCGGCTCAGCAACGACGCCACCGAACCACTGCCGACCAGCACTGCGGCGATCACGAGACCACTCGTCGTGCCGGAGCCGGTCGATGGGAGCTGTTGCGGGCTGGTCGTGGGAGTCGACGACCGCAGCGTCGCCTTCGCAGGAGGATCGCCCGGGGCAGGAGCCGGGTCGACAGCAGCCGAGGCAACGCATGCCTGATGCTGCACACCCTTGTCATCGGTCACGGTCGTCAACACGCCATCGGTGCAGACCGGAGTGTCGCAGGCGATCTGGGTGCTGACGCTGGCGTCGTGGCCGTTGAACTGCACCGGAACGACCACCGAGCCGTCGGCCAGACCATCGACCGTCACGACCTGCGAGGATCCCGGCCCGACATCGATCACCGAAGCGACGAAGGTCTCCGGGTTGGTGACCACGAACTCGGCGCTGGCATCGGTCGCCGGGTTGGTCACGACCAGGTCCATCACGCCATCGCCGTTGATGCACGCAACCGCCGCCGTGGTGGCGGTCGGCGCAGCGGCAGCGATGCCGCCGAATCCGACCAGGCCAGCGGCTGTGACCGCTGCCGACACGATGAGTTGGGAGATCTTCACGTTGTGGCTTCCCGCCGTACGTCACCCGAGACCGAGGTGATGTCCGTACAGTATTCGTCAAGTTCGGCTACGTACAGCGATTGTCACCCGATTGGGCCGTTCGACCCACCGTCTGACCTCGGTCTTTTCACCGAGCGCGGTGGGCCGCCCACACTCCGGCCACCACATCATCGAAGTGTTGACGCTCCAGGATCGCGCCCTCGCGGCGCACCTGTCGGGGGTCGACATCGAGCAGCCGCTCGACCTTGGCGTAGCTGACCCGTCCCTCACGATCCCACGGCCCTGGCCCGACGACGACTTGGCGTTCGTTGGCGTGGGCCTTCGACGTCAGCGGCACCCCGACCAGATCGGGGCCCTTGCGTCCGATGATCACGACCGGGCGGTCCTTGCCCTGCGTGGGATCCTCTTCGTAGGGCACCCAGGTCCACACGACCTCGCCGGGGTCGGGGTCCCCGTCGAGGCACGGTGAGTACTCGACGTGCAGTTCGGCATCGGGCACGTCGGCGCTCGGCGCGGCCTTGGTGAACAGCCGGCGGATGTGGTGGATCAGTCGAGATCGCATCGCACCAGGTCCTCCAGCGACTCCCGACGCATCACGGCTCGCGCGGTTCCATCGCCGACGAAGACCACCGGGGGTCGCGTCAGCATGTTGTAGTTACTGGCCATGCTTCGTCCGTAGGCACCGGTGACTGGAGTGGCAAGAACATCACCCACCGCGGTCTTGGCGGGAAGGAGTGCGTCGAAGATCAGCACATCACCGCTTTCGCAGTGCTTGCCGACGAGGCGGGCATGCATGGTGCGGGGTGCCGCAACGTCGGCCGGGAGGAAGGCTTCATAGCCGCTGCCGTACAGCACGGGCCGCGGGTTGTCGCTCATCCCGCCGTCGACGGCGACGTACGTCCGCACGTCGGGAATGTGCTTGATCGTGCCGATCGTGTACATGGTGATCGCCGCATCGGCGACGATGGCCCGGCCGGGCTCGACGCTGACGTGGCTGCGAACCCCGAGGGCGCCGCAGGCGTCGAGCAACACGTTGCCCCACTGGGTGATCGATGGCGCCTCCTCACCCTCCACGTAGGCGACGCCGAGACCGCCACCGAGCACCAGCTCGGGCAGGTCCAGCGGCACCGCGAAGCCGGCCATCACCTCGGCGGCCTTGGCGAAGTTGGAGGCGGCGAACACGTTCGAGCCGATGTGGCAATGCACACCGGCGAGATGCACGCTCGCCGATCGGCGCATGCGATCAACCGCGCGCTGGGCATCGCCGTTGCCGAGGTTGAACCCGAACTTGGAATCGTCCTGCCCGGTGGCGATGAACTCGTGCGTGTGGGCATGGACCCCGGGGGTGATGCGGGCCAGCACGGTCGGCACGGGCAGCCCCTCGCGGTGGAGGGCATCGAGGCGATCGAGCTCGTCGAAGCTGTCGACCACGATGTGCCGCACGCCGTTCGTGATGGCCATCCGCAACTCATCGACGCTCTTGTTGTTGCCGTGGAAGGTCAGCGCGCCGGCGGGCACACCGGCGGCCATGGCGATGTACATCTCGCCGCCACTGGCGACGTCGAGCAGCATGCCCTCGTCGTACGCCAGGCGGGCCATCGCTTTGCAGAGGAAGGCCTTGGTTGCATAGACGGCCCGGCCGGGCCCGAACGCGGTAACCGCCTCGCGGCACCTCGCCCGCAGGTGCGCCTCGTCGTAGATGAACACCGGCGTGCCGAACTCGGCGACCACGTCGAGCACGCGGCAACCACCGATCGACAACGAACCGTCGGGCAGGACCTCGGCAGTATCGGGCAACAGCGACAGGGGGATCGCCGTCACATGCGCTCCGGAGCCTCGATGCCCAGCAGGTCGAGACCCTTGGCGAGCACACGCGCCGTCTGCTCGCACAACCGCAGCCG
This sequence comes from Ilumatobacteraceae bacterium, assembly GCA_031427935.1. Classification (GTDB taxonomy): domain Bacteria; phylum Actinomycetota; class Acidimicrobiia; order Acidimicrobiales; family Ilumatobacteraceae; genus JAENVT01. Next base: position 18,004 of record JANPOJ010000098.1, read on the forward strand.
GAAGGCGCGCGTCTGCGGCTCCGCCTTCAGCACCGGGCACGCCTCGTAGAACGAGGTGAAGCTCTGCGCCAGATCGAACAGGTACGTGCACAACCGATGAGGGCTGTACTTCTCGAGGGTGTCGTGCACCGCAGCATCGAAGTGCAGGAGTTGCAGGATCAGTTCGCGCTCCTCGGGAGCCAACGTCGGCTCGACTCCCTCGGCCGCGGTGCCGGGTGCGGCTTCGGCCTTGCGCAGGATCGAGCAGATGCGGGCGTGGGCGTACTGGAGGTACGGCGCGGTGTTGCCCTCGAACGCCAGCATGCGATCCCAGTCGAAGACGTAGTCCTTGATCCGGTCGGTCGACAGATCGGCGTACTTCAGCGCGCCGATGCCGACCATCCGGCCGATGTCGATCTGTTCGTCGTCGGGCAGGTTGGGGTTCTTCTCCTTGACCGATGCAGTGGCGCGCACGACGGCCTCGTCGACCACGTCGACGAACCGCACCGGCTCGCCTTCGCGGCTCTTCAACATCTTGCGGTCGGTGCCCAACACGTTCCCGAAGGCGACGTGCACTGCCCGTGCGGGTGGTCGCAACCAGCCGGCCATCGCCGCGACGTCGAACACCATCGCCAGATGCTGCGACTGCGGCGCGCCCACGACGTAGAGCAGCAACGTGGCCTTGACCCGCTCGACCCGGTCGAGCACGCAGGCGAGATCGCTGGTGCCGTAGTTGAACCCCCCGCCGCGCTTCTGCACGATCAGCGGCAACGGCTCGCCCTCGCGATTGGTGTAGCCCGGGGGGAACACCACGTCGGCGCCATCGCTCTGCTGCAGCAGGCCCGCGGTGCGCAACCGCTCGACGACCTCTGGCAGCAGATCGTTGTACATGCTCTCGCCGGCCAGATCGTCGTCAGTCAGCAGCACCCCAAGCTTGCGGTACAGCCGGTTGAAGTACTGCATGCTGAGATCGACCAGCAGCTTCCACAGCCGCAGCGTCTCGGGATCACCACTCTGCAATAGCACGACACGATTGCGGGCGCGCTCCTGGAACTCCTCACGGGAGTCGAACTGGGCTCGAGCCTGCTTGTAGAACCCGTCGAGGTCGCCCACGCTCAGACCGGCGGCGGCCTCGGTCTCACCGAGGTCGATCAGGTGCTCGATCAGCATGCCGAAGGGTGTGCCCCAGTCGCCGACGTGGTTCTCGCGGATCACGGTGTGGCCGACGAACTCGAGCATCCGAACCAATGCGTCACCGATCACGGTCGTGCGCAGGTGACCGATGTGCATCTCCTTGGCGATGTTGGGCGCTGAGTAGTCGACGACCACGCGCTCCGGCGCTGCGGCCATTCGCACGCCGAGGCGCTCGTCGCCTTCAAGTGTGGCGAGTTGCTCCTTCAGGAACGCTTCGTCGAACGTGACGTTGATGAAGCCGGGGCCGGCGACCTCGAGCGTCGCCTTGCCGGTGAGATCTGCGGCCGCGACCACGTCGTCGGCCACGTCGCGTGGCTTGCGACCGAGTTGCTTGGCCAGAGCGAGGGCCCCATTGGCCTGCGCGTCGGCGCGATCGCTGGGACGAACCACCGGATCGACCACGCTGTCGCCGCCCGCGACCGTGGCAAACGCTGGTGCCAGCAGGTCGGCGACGATGACGAGGGGATCAGCCATGAACGTCCGATCGTACCCGTGTACGTATTCGTTCGACATGCCCGATTCGCCGGGAGATGAACGAGCGACGGGGGTTCGTCGCTAGCCTCGCTGGCATCCCGCCCTCGTAGCTCAGGGGATAGAGCATCGGTTTCCGGAACCGTGTGTCGCATGTTCGAATCATGCCGAGGGCGCCATTTGGGGAACATGGCGCTGGGCGTGAAATGGGCCGAAGCGGCCCATTTCGGTGCCCACGGTGATCGAAAACGGCCACGCCACCATCTGCCAGTGATGCGCTACCCGGCGCTCGGCGACGAACTGGACAGCCCCAGAACCGTACGTATCGTTCTGGGGCTGCCCAGTTCAGCGACACTGACACTGAGCGTCAGCTCATAGAACGGCTGTTGCTCAATGAGCTGACGCTGATGCTCCTTGAGGCCAGAACTTCGCTCAGAGCGCGGGAGACGCCACGGGTCGATAGCAGCCGGATCCCGCCGAGCCAATGGGCATCTACCCGGACGACGACGCGTACTACCTGATCCGCTCGAACACCGGCTGATGGCTGTCGATGGTCAGTCATCCTGGAACGATCTGGGGGTGCTCGCGGTCAGTACATAGATATGGGATCGGAATCGATGTCGATGATGGGTCCGATCGATCCGTTGATTTTCAGGCTCCACCGACAGCCGCATGCCGACAGACTTCAATAGTAAGCGTCCGGGCAACACATCTTGAGGCGAAGCTGAGTTCAAGACAAAGTGTGCACGATGAAGATCATGCACACCATAGCGAGCGAGGCTAACGCCAGTCGCCCCCAAAGACGTTTTTACAGTCCAGAGCTCAAGGGCC
>JANPOJ010000099.1:0-5283 GCA_031427935.1 Ilumatobacteraceae bacterium
CACACGCCGCGTCACACCACCGCACCCGGCTGGATGACCTGTTGCGTCTGCTCGACACTGCCGACGAACACGAGGAAATGCCTGCGCCGATTCTCAGACTCGGAGCGACGACCGGTCTCCGACGAGGTGAGCTGTCGGGTCTGAGACGCGATCGGCTGCACTCGACCGGCACGAACTGCTCGTCGACACAGCGATCAACGATGCCGGCGGAGTCGTCGTCGAGAAGCAAACGAAAACGAGGAGCAGCCGGGCAGTCAGCCCCGACGAGGCCACCACGATCTCCTCCGACAGCACCTTGCCGAGATGGATGCTCGGGCAGCGCTCTGTGGGACCAGCATTGCGCTGACTGGCTTCGTGTTCAGCCTCGACCCCACCTGCAGCACTCCCTTGCGCCCGGAGCTGCTCACGCGACGGATGCGCCAACTGCGCAAGGAGCACGGTCTCACCGATGGCAGCTTCGACGCCACGATCCTCGCGCTGCGCAAGTGGACAACAGCGAACTGATGAACGCCGGCTTCAACCCCGCCGCGGTGAGCGGCCGCCAAGGCCACACCGTCCAGGTGATGCTCCACCACTACTCGACCCGCCGCCAATCTGCAGAGAAGGCCGCCGCCGATCACCTCGGGCAACGAATCCACGGCGACAAGGCCGACTAACATCTTCCTACGGCTCGCTTCGCAAGTGATCTCCCCCGCAATCCGGTCGTCGATGTCGTCGAGGATGGGTTGAACGAGGACGAGATCGCGGCGCGGTTCGCGGCTTGGCTAACCGACCTCAACGCCCAGCCGACGGTTGACCTTTCGGTCAGCGCGGCCGATGATCTGCACCGCGCGTACGACGACGACTGACCACCACCGTCGCCACTTGCGCCTCGACCGCCCGTTTAAGATGTACAACATCAGTCGACTTGTTGTACACTTCGGGCATGAGAACAGTTGTTGGAGTTGCCGAAGCCAGGGCGCAACTGAGTGACATCGTGGCGCGGGCAGCGAATGGACAGGTCACGGTGATCGAGCGCTATGGGCGCCCCACAGCAGCGGTGATCCCGTTCGATGCACTCGAGTCGCTACCCGACTCCGGCGTGCCGACTGATTCCAAGCCATCGGCGCGCCACCGCCAGGAACAACTGCTCGATGCGCTTGCGCGGCTGCAAGAGGCGGTCGAAGCACACCCGCCGCAAGACGCGGACCTCATCTACGAGGCACTGAACGGTGCCTATGAGACGTCGCGCGAACGGCGCCTTGAGCGCTGAAACAACTCAGCTCCGCTACTTCGTCGACACGAATGTCCTCGGCATCATCGCCACAAGGAAACACTGATCATCGCCGCGCTCGCGATCAGGCACCACGCACCGTTGATCAGCCACAACTATCGAGACTTCATCAACATCGACGCGCTCGACCTTCGCACGTTGGCACCGATCCGCAAACGCCCACCCAGCGTTCGACTCGACCTCGACGTCTAACAAGGTGCTGAAAAGCGCCGGACCTCTCGACGCCGACTCCGCCGCGTCCCCAGACCTCATGAGGCCAGAACCGCGTTCGCCCGATCGGTCACTCCATTCATGTATTCGGTGATCTCGGCGAACCGACCTGGGTGCTGGATAAACCAATCCGACACCATTCCAGCGAAGAGTTGATCGCCGTATTGGGTGAACCCCACCTCGCTCTTGCACGAGGCATCTTGCGTTGCGGTCGCGATCTCTTCCGCTCCGGGTCGCTGACCTGCCCACGCCGTCCGCCGCGGTTGGTCTAGATCGGTGAAGCGGTAGCTGTGATCGCCCATGCATGCCGCCCACAGCGCGACCATCCGTTGATAGTCCGGTGTTGTGGTGATCTCAATGCTGGCTCGAACTTCGACGTTCTGCATCTGCGCGTAGTAGTCGCCGATGCGAGAGGCTGCTCGAGGGTCTCCGTCCCCGACGATCTGCGTCTGCGCGCTCGGTCGGCACCCATCCATCACTGGTCCACCGACGGCGAAACCATCCGGAACGGTGTCGCCGGGAGGAACCTCCCAGTTGTCGATCACGTCGCCGTAGAGGGCGTGCTGGTATGCCTGGGTCCCGAAGCCGGTGTCGCCATCCGGGTTCACTACGGGGTCACCTTGTCGTGGCTGGAGGTAGCCGCGAGTGCTTGCCCTTTCCAGCGTTGGGGTGTTCCACGGCTGCGTGGTCAGCTCACCGGTGAAACCTTCCCACGGGTCAGGGACCGATTGGTACGTGTAGCCCTGATCGAGCATGCACTTCGTGACCGCCTTGACCATCGCTCGATAGCTGACGCTTTGTGCCTGTTCGAGGATCGTCGCCACCTGGAGGTACGCGCCCTCAGGGGCCGGGAGCGTCGATGTCGAGGCCTGTTCGGTTGTCGTAGTTTGCGCCTGCTGCGCCGTGGCAGTCGGCAAAGTCGCCTCGACGGTGGACACCGCAGGATCAGACTCGTCGACGTCACCCGTCGACACTGCCGGCGCGATTCGACGGACAGTTCCGTCGTGCGTCACCACGGCGGTAACTCCGAGCACCACTAGGCTCGCTGCCGCAAGCATGCCGATCCACTTACCGCGACGGGCTTCACTCAATCCCGAACTGAATGAGCGACCGATGGGAACCGGCTCATGATCGTGTTCCAGGATTGTTTGTGGACTCCCGGCCGTGGGGATTTGGTCTCCCAATTGGCGGAAGAGGTCCTGCATCCGCACGTCGAATTCTTCGTCGGTGATCATGTGAGCTCCTTGCGAAGTTGGGCTTTGCCGCGCTGGATCCAGGGGCCGACAGAGCCGAGTGAGCACTGCATGGCCTCGGCTATCTCGGCATTGGTCAAACCGCCGTAGTAGTGCAGGACGACAGCGCAGCGCTGTTTGAACGGCAGGTCAGCCAAGACGTCGGCGAGCACCTCGACCGGCTCAGTGCCTTCGCGATGGCTGGCGATCAGGCGCTCGAACCGGCGTCGCGATCGTGCTCGACCGGACACCGCGTCTCGGCAGCCGTTGAGCACACATCGATTGAGGTATGAGCCGGGATCGTTGAGCACCCGCCAGCGCTGCCAAACCGCGGCAAAGGCGTCGTGAACGACGTCTTCGGCGACGGTCACCTCCCCGAGCATGAGCGCAGCTCGGCGGACTTGACCGTGATGCTCGATCTCGAAGAACCGAGTGAACTCGGCCTCTGGCCGAACGCCCTCCACGTCCACGTTTGGTTCCGGCGAGCGCATCACCACTTCCACCGTCTAGCACCCGAATCAGATACAGGCGATCTTGCCGACCGTCTGGCCACCCACAACTCACCCCGAAGAAGCTGGCGCCGAGCGGCCACCGACCGATCAGTTCTTGGTGCCTAACTGTCTATCACCAGATGGATTTGGCACCACTCGATACACTGTTGGCGGGACAAAACACCAGGTCAGTGGGCATCCGAGACGATGCGCTCCGATCATTCCAGGTGCTAGGTGACCAAACGGGGTCCAGCATCAGGCAGCAGCGCCCACGACGCGCCGATGATTCCCATGACAACCTGGACCACCAAGAACGCGACGAGCGACTCGAACGCGATGAGCAACGGTCGAATGTGGCCGGACAACGGATTCGAGATTTACCGTAGGTTTACCTTGCATGACCGTCGCTGATTGAGTGACGACCTTAGGGTCGACGCGATGTCTCATTCGCCACGACGCGACAGCCGTCGTCGATCACCCATCAGGGCGACGATGTTGATCGGCATCCTGCTCGTGGCTGCCGGGGCGTGTACCTCCGGGACTCCTGCGACGCTCGCAGTCACCGCCGAGCCGACGTCGTCGACGGAGAGCTCGTCGACTTCGTCCGAAGCCCCGCAGGTCGCAACACCGAAGCAGACCATCCCCGAACGGTCGACCACCACCACCGCATCGTCAACCACCGAGGCACCAACGTCGACCACGATCGAAGGTATCTACTCACACACCGGCGTCGGGCAGATGAGCCCCGCAGTCGCCAACGCCAAGGCGTACGTGTACGTCCCGAGCAACGGCGACGGCTCGGTAACGGTGATCGACCAGCAGACCATGAAGATCATCAAGCACTACAAGGTCGGTCGACTCGTGCAACACGTCGTCGCATCATGGGACCTGACCAAGCTCTACGCCACTGCGAGTGGCTCGAACAGCCTCGTCGAGATCGATCCGACGACGGGCGACAAGGGTCGTTCGATTCACGTGGCGGCTCCGTACAACCTGTACTTCACACCTGACGGTTCGACCGCGATCGTGATGGCGGAACGGCTGAAACGCATGGACTTCTACGATCCCACGACGTGGAAGCTGCGCTTTTCGGCGCGAACGCCGTGCGACGGAGTCAACCATGCCGATTGGTCTGCCGACGGCACGTGGTTCTTGGCGACGTGCGAGTTCTCTGGTCAGGTCATGAAGGTCGAAACCGCCACCGGCACGATCCTCAACGTGCTCGCGCTGCCCGCCGGTTCGATGCCCCAAGATCTCAGGCTTGCACCAGACGGCACCAAGTTCTACGTCGCCGATATGGAGCACGGATGTGTGTGGATCATCAACGCGGATGGCACAGCCGTCAGTGGTTCGATTGCGACCGGTACCGGCACACACGGCATCTACCCGAGCCGAGACGCTTCGTTGGTCTATGTCACCAACCGTGGACGAACGGCTCACGACATCCGCAGAAGATCCAGACAGGGCGATGGATCGGTGAGCGTTATCGACCCGCGCAGCGACACGGTGGTCGCGACGTGGCTGATTCCGGGCGGCGGTTCTCCCGACATGGGCGGCGTGTCAGCGGATGGAAAGGTTCTGTGGCTCTCGGGCCGGTACGACGCCGAGGTGTACGCGTTCGACACCGCTACCGGCGGTCTCCTCGCCACGATTCCCGTTCCGTCTGGCCCGCACGGATTGGCCGTCTTCCCACAACCTGGGCGCTACTCGCTGGGCCACACTGGAAACTATCGATGAGCCCCGATCGAAACGGCGCACCGATGTTCGGACGTCGCCAGCTTCTGCTCGGTGGCGGCACGTTCCTCGCTGGGGTGGTCGGAGTCGCCGCGTGGAGCAACACTCATTCGGGAAACGGAGATGGCTCGACGCCACCACCCCTGACCGCGCCACCCCAAACCGAGGTGATCTCGGTCAAGGCAGCGCTCCCCGTGCAACCCACGAACGCAACCCAGGTGGCGTCGACAACGACCGCCAATGTTCCGACGACCACGTCGGTGTCGACAAGCAGCCTCGCGCAAGCAGCTAACGGACCGGCGACATACGTCAACCACGGACCAACCGACGCCAACACCGTCGC
>JANPOJ010000100.1:0-6120 GCA_031427935.1 Ilumatobacteraceae bacterium
GCCGGCGCGATGCGGCGTCGGCACCAGCCCACCCAGGTTGGGCCGCCAGCGCCCTGGCGACGACCAGATCGATCTCCGCAATGGTGTCGAGCACCTTTGGCTCGCGCCGCGTCAGCGGAGATCGAACGGCCGCGTGTAAGAGGTCTCGGACTACCGGGTTGGTCGGATCACTGTCTGGTTCGTTGCAGAACGCCGAGCCGTGCGCCGGGGCCGCGAAGCGCCGACGGGCCGTGGAGACGTGGTGCCTGTCGGCCACGGCGCGACGGAATCGCTCGGCCTGTGCGGCGAAGTCGACGGAGCCGGGCGTGATCGTGAACAGGGCGCGGAGGAAGTTCTCCGGCGCCGTGTTCTCATCCAGTCGCCGGGCCAGGTAGGCGATGCTGGCGTCGACCTGGTCGTGCTGCACCACCGGGGCGTACAGCAGCAACGATCCGGCCATCTTGCGCACCGCCCGACTTTGTGCCGGGGCCATGCCCTCCAACATCTCCAACTCGACCCGAGCCCGCTGGTCCACCGGCAGCCTGCTGCGCACCACCAGTGCCCAGGCGACATCGAACAGGTTATGGCTGGCGACGCCGACCCGAACCGCTCCGTCCCACTCGGGCCGCAGTGCCGATTCGAGCATCAACTTGTAGCTGGCATCGACGTCGGCCTTCGTCGGGTACGGCGCTGCGATCCAGTCGTGCAGTTCGGCCTCGACGGCTTCCATCGCCAGGTTCGCACCCTTCACGATGCGGATCTTGATGCCGGCACCGCCGTTGCGACGCCGGACGCTGGCCCACCCACCGAGGTGCTCGAGCACTCCGTGGCTGTCGGGCAGGTATGCCTGCAGCACGATGCCGCCCTCGAGGTGATGGAACTCCGGCTCGTCGAGCACCGTGGTGAACGCGACGACGGTCAATTGCAGATCTCGGTACTCCTCCATGTCGAGGTTGACGAAACCGCGTGGTTCTTTCACCAGGGCTGCGCGGTAGATCTCGCGCAGCGGCTCGCAGATGCGCTCGACGCTCCGATCGAAGTCGAGCGCATCGAGGTTGGCGACCAGCGCCGACGCCTTGATCGACACGGCAGTCACGTCGGGGCGGCGCAGCTTCTCCAACACCTGATCCACGCGACGACTCGCTTCGTCGTTGCCGAGGATCGACTCGCCGAGCGGGTTGACGAGCAGGCCGATCCCTTCGTCGCGTCGCCGTGCCGCATGGGCGGCGAACCGTGGGTCCTCCGCCGGCAGGACCACCCCCTCGGTCTCGGCCAGGATGCGTCGGCGTACCAGAGGCATCACGATCTGCGGGATGAACGGTGCCAGTTTGGCGCCGGCGCCCAGCAGCGCGCGATCGACTCGGGTCAGCGACGTTGCGAGCCCCTGCTCGGCAATCACATCGGCGAAGCGACGGCCCGCGCGACGATTCGATGAGATCCGCAACACGTCGTCGGTCAGCCGTTGCACCAGTTCGCGACCAGCTGGATCCGCCACCAATCGGCCGAGGCGCCGGAGCTGGCGGCGCTCCCGCCGAGTCGAGTTGGTGAGGGCCTCGCGCAGCAGCGTGTCGGCCAGCGCGATCGCCTCCTCGACCGCTTGCGCGATCTCGTGATCATCGTGGGGTGGGACGCTGTCGGCCTGTACGTCATCCATGGAAGCAATCATCACCTCTACGCAACACCGTCCGTCTAGGTTCGATGAGCACCGCTGCGCTGTCGGATTCGTACAAGGATCGCGTCGTGGAAGTGCTGCGAGCCATGGCCGACCTGCTCGACGATGTGCCTCATGTGATGTTCTGCGCCAAGGATCAGTCCGGTTCCTACCTCGTGGTCAACCAGGCTTTCGCCGACCGGGCAGGCGCTCGGAGCCCCGACGACGTGGTCGGCAGGCACGCCGAGGAGCTGTTCGACGCCGAGCTCGCCGCCTCGTACAGCCATCAGGACACGGAGCTGTGGTCGTCGCGCCAGCCCCTGCGAAACCAGCTCGAGCTGATCCGCCGGCCCGACGGCACGCTCGGCTGGTACGTGACCACCAAGGTGTTGATCGCCGAGGTCGACGGACGTTCGTTCCTGGCCAGCGTCTCGGTCGATCTTCGCGCCGCGGGCGATGCGCCGACAGCCCACGCCGGGGTCGCAGCCGCCGTCGCCTACCTGCGCAGTCATTGCACCGATCAGGTACGCGTCGGCGACGTGGCCGCTGCAGCTGCGATCTCGGTCGTGCAGCTCGAGCGGGCGACGCGTCGCATCATCGGTCTGTCGGTGCGTCAGTTGCTCGTGCGCTTCCGGGTCGAACGAGCGATCGGCCTACTGGCGACGACCGAGCTCAGCCTCTCCGACGTCGCCGAGCGGTGCGGCTACTACGACCAGAGCGCACTGACACGCCAGTTCCGACGTGTGGTCGGTGTCTCACCTGGTGCATACCGGACTCAAGTACTGCGGCGCTAACGTCGTCGGATGCCTTTGCGCACCCTCCTCCTCCCGGTGGCCATGATCGGTCTGCTTGCGGCATGCGGTGACAACAGCACGGCCACGTCCGCGGCGAACACGCCGTGTTCCCCTGCGGCCACCAACACGACCGTCGCCGGTGCGCTCGCCAAGCCGCTGGTGAAGATCCCCGCCAAGCCACCGACAGAGCTCGTGTCCACCGATCTGACCGATGGCACGGGCACCGCGGCCGTCGACGGAGACACGTTGATCGTCCGCTACATCGGCGTGCGAATCGCCAACTGTGCCGAGTTCGACAACAGCTACGACCGCGGTGCACCACTGTCGGTCACCATCGGCGCAGGACAGGTCATCAAGGGCTGGGATCAGGGCCTGGCGGGGATGAAGGTCGGCGGCCGTCGCCAGCTCGACATCCCGGCCGCATTGGCCTACGGCGACGCTCCCCCGAGCACCGACGTCATCCAACCGGGCGATGCGTTGACCTTCGTGGTCGATGCCGTGGCGATCATCGCCAAACCGGATCCGGCCGACATCCCGAACATCACGATCCCAGCGACACCCAACCAGGCCGAGCAGACGTTCACCGACCTGATCGTCGGCGACGGCGCCGGAATCGAGCCCGGGCAAACGGTCGCCGTGCAGCTGCTGGCGTTCAGCGCAGCGGACGGCAAGCAACTCGACTCGTCGTGGGACTCGGGATCGCCACTGACGTTCGTTCCCGGCGCCGCCCAACTGCCGCCGGGCTTCGAGAAGGCCGTCGAGGGCATGAAGGTCGGTGGTCGACGTCAGGTCAACATCCCGTTCGCGCAGGCATTCGGTGACGCTGGGAACGCCGACCTCGGACTCCCCGCATCGACCGACCTCATCATGGTGCTCGACCTCGTCGCCGTCTACTGACGACCGGCCTTCCGCCGTGGGAGGTCAACACACCAATCACGCGTTGCGTTGAACGGAAGGCGTCCACGATCCGTACTCTTGCCGTGACGAGCAAGAGGAGCCGTCGGTGCGTGTGCGACTGAGGCTGATCGAACGAGACGACGGCTTGGGGAGCGACGTCGGCGTGCGCGCCGCGGTACACGCGCACTCGGGAGAGTTGTATGGGTTTGCGTTGCGCGCACTGGGCGACCAGGGCCTCGCTGAAGAGGTCGTGCAGGAGACCTTCGTTCGCGCCTGGCGCGCAGGGCGCCGGTTCGATCCGGACATCGCCTCGTTGCGCACATGGCTGTTCGCGATCCTGCGCAACGTGATCGTCGATGCGACCCGCGCTCGATCCGTTCGACCCGGCGTCGGTGTTGCGGTCGATGTCGCAGTGGTCGACAACATCGACGAACTGTTGCGATCGTGGGTGGTCGAGGAGGCGCTGAACCGCCTGTCCGACGAGCACCGTCGTGCCGTCATCGAGGTCTACTATCAGGGGCGGTCGGCGGTCGATGTGGCCGCTGGTCTCGGTGTTCCGGCGGCAACGATTCGGTCACGTCTGTTCTACGGGCTGAGGGCGCTTCGCCTTTCTCTCGATGAGTTGGGGTGGGACGATGCCTGAGAACTGCAGACACTGGCAGGGCCTGCTTGCGGAACACATCCTCGGATCCCGCAGACGGCATGACGGCGACGCTTCACCGATGCCGGAGGATCTGGCGGAGCACCTTGCCGAATGCCGCGAGTGCCAGGAGGCCGCCGCCGAGTTCCGGGCGACGGCCGAGGCACTCGCCCACACGACCGCACCCCCCGCTGAACACCCCAATCCACCATCGGTCGGGTTGTCGGACCGGATCTCGGCTCGCCTCGACCTCGCCCGACGGCGTCGAGACCGCCATCGCAGACTCGGCGCTGTGGCTGCCGTCGCCGCGGCGATGCTGATCGTGGTGTCAGTCGCGATCGTCCGACATCACGACTCGACCCAAACGCTCGGCGAGCGGGTTGCTCTCGACGCCGAGGGTGTACATGGCGACGCGACCCTGCAGGCCCAGGCCTGGGGCACCCAGATCCACCTCGCGGTCACCGGGTTCATCCCAGGCCAGCACTACAGCGTCTGGCTCGAGCGGTCCGACGGCAGCCGAGTCGGGGCCGGGTCGTTCATCGGGGTACGCAGCACCCAGATCAGCGTCTCGCTCTCCAGCGCCCTGCCTTCATCCGAAGCGGTTGCGATCGGCATCAGCAAGTCCGACAGCGGTGGCGTCGTCGTTCGTGCTCCGCTCGACTGAGAGCGTCGCAGCCTCGACCGAAAGAATTCTGCGCTGGCCTTCAACGTTCGGCGAGCGCCCGACGTATTCGTTGGTGTGTGGACGCAACGCCTCGTCATCTGCGCAGCACTGGTGCTTCCCGTCACCGCGTGCGGCTCGAGCGACTCGGCCCGCTCAGCCGAGACCACCCCAACGACTGCGGCCACCGGCTCGTCTGACTCGACTGTCGTTGTCCAGAACTACACCTTCCCCGCCGTCTCGACGACTGCGGGGGCCACCCTCACCTTGGTCGACAAGGACGACGAGCAGCACACCATGACCGCCGATGATGGATCGTTCAAGGGCGGCCCGTTCAACAACAAGGCCCCGGGCACGCTCGTCGCACCCAGCAAGCCGGGCAGCTACCCGTTCCATTGCGAGATCCACCCCACCATGCACGGCACCCTCGTCGTGCGCAACTCATAGGAGATAGCACATGCTCACACCTCGTATGTCCGTCGCCGGACTCGCAGTACTCGGTCTCGTCGTCCTCGGTGCCTGCGGTAGCGATAGCAAGTCAAGCACCACCGCTGCCCCGGCCGCACCAGCCGGTTCGGCCGCGCCAGGGGCCACGGTTTCGGGCTCGCTCGACGCAGCCGACCAAACCAGCGATGGCAAGACGATCACCGTCAGCACGGTCAACATCACCGGTAGTTCCGGCTTCATTGCAGTCCACGTCGACACCGCCGGCGCACCCGGCCCCGTCGTCGGTCACGCGGCCATCCCCGAGGGCGACAGCAAGGATGTCGTCATCACGCTCGATACCCCGGTCGCAACCGGCGTGTCACTCTGGCCGATGCTGCACACCGACGCCGGCACGATCGGCACGTATGAGTTCCCCGGTCCCGACGGCCCGGTGAAGAACGGTGCCGACATCGTGATGAAGAAGATCACCGTCACCGTCGGTTGAGTCTGATGACAACGTGAGAGGGGGTCCCCGTCCCTCCCCGCTCTCACGGGGAAGTGCGTACTTTCGCTCGCTGGTGCCTCTGCGACGGAAGTACGCACTTCGCCCACCGTTGATCAACCGGACGGCTTCCCGCGGGTACCGATGTGGACCGCGGACGAGCACGTCGCTGTGATGGACCGGCTCGGCATCGAGGCGTGCCTGCTGTCGGTGTCGTCGCCCGGCGTTCAGTTCGGTGACGGCGTGACAGCGTCCGACGCGGTCACCCTGGCGGGCCATGTCAACGACGTTGCGGCGGCCGCCATCGCCCAGCACCCAGGTCGATTCGGTACCTTCGCCAGCCTGCCGATGGCCGACGAGAGCGAGTCACTGGCCGAGATCGAACGGGCGCTCGACGGGATCGGCCTCGATGGCGTCAACGTGTTGACCAACGTCAATGGCGTGTACCTCGGCGATGCCTCGCTCGAGGCGATCATGGCCGAATTGAACCGCCGCCATGCCATGGTGTTCATCCACCCGATCACCCCGGCCGAGATGGGCAATACGGCGCGTCGGCTGTTCCCGCGATTC
>JANPOJ010000101.1:0-1795 GCA_031427935.1 Ilumatobacteraceae bacterium
GTTCGGCGCCGGCGCCGTGCCGGTGGAGGCGCACGACGCCGTCACGAGCACCAATACAACGAGGCACCGCGCCATGTGTGGGCACGACTGCGACTTCACTTCCTCACCACCGGGGCACGGTACTGCTGCATGCCTCCCCGAGGGGGTCATGCTGGCGTGGCGTGGCGAGAAATGCACGTCGCCAGTGCAGCCGCGTCACGTTCGGCGACCCTGGTTCGGCCGTCAGGACCAAGAAGTTGAGACGCTGGCACCGATGTGGGCGCATACGGCCCTGCGGCCCATATCGCGCCCAGCGGCGCGAATCGACCAATCAACTCGGGCGTCAACGCCAATCGTCGACCGACACGCTGCGATGCAGTTGCAGTTTCCAGGCCTGCATGGTCGAAGACACGTCGCTGCCCACGACCGCAACGCGAATGCCCCCGGGTGGGTAGGCGGGCACGATGTCGTCGTCGGGCCGGGTGAGGTAGTCGGCCGGCCAAGTGGGGGCGGTGGAGGGCCCGAGGCCGAGGATGTCGTTGCGCATCATCGGAAAGAACCCGCTTGCCCGGAATGTGCCGAGTCGAATCGTCGCCCGTTGATGGAGGTACTTCATCACGGCCTGCTTGGTGTATCCCTCGTCGGCGAGATGCTGGGCGCGCTTCTCGGTCAACATCACCAGCGCTCCAGTTTGCGGAATCTCGAAGTCTTGCAACGTCGACGCGACGTCATCGAGATCGCCGTAGTAGTAGTTGCCGTTGTGCGCCCAGCCGCCGAGCAGGATGCTCACGACGCTGTCACTCGCCTCGTATCCGAGGTCGACGTGGAAGGGCTTCCACGGGCTTCCTGCTTCGTTCTCGGCGAAGGCGAATGCCCATGACACCGCGCTTCCCTGGGCCGGTGTCGCGTTGATACCGAGCTGTGATCCGCCCAGGGTGCGCAGCATCAGGTTGAGTGTTCGACCGATGGTGGCATTCGCCCGATGTCCGGGTCCGAGCGCGTTGAGGCCGCCGACCATGCCGATCTCGCGGCTGATCGGGCCGCTGACGAGTTGGGCGAAGGCGAAGGAGTTCACGGAGCGGGTCATCGATTCGAACTGGATGTCTCCGAACACGGATGCGGTAGCGAGGATCACAGGGAGGTAGTCGGGCCGGGCGCCAGCCATGACCGCGTTGATCGCGACCATTTCGACCGTGATCCGTCGACCTTCCGGACGAAACGTCTCGGTGACGACGGTGTCGGGGGCGCGGCTCGTGCCGTGCAGCATTGCCGCAACATCGGCCTGCGTCGGTGGGACGATCGGCAAGCCGTCCGTCCATCCATTGGCCAGGAATCTGTCGTTGATCTCGGCGAGCGAGCCGCGGGCGGCGATCCGCTCGCGGGGTACTGGATGGCGCCAGCCGGTCAGGTGCTCGTCGGGCTGTGCCGGCTTGGTCAGGTCGGCTACCACCGCCCGAGCGGCCGCAGCCGTGGCCTCGGCGGTGCGCGGCGGGTTACCGATCGGCCAGATCCGCACCGGAGCGCCGCCAGTCGAGACAGAATGACGCGCCGCCGCTTGCAGGGTTTCGAAATGGACCACCGGACACGACACGCCGCGGCGCTCCAACTCGGCGGCCAGTATCACTGCGAGGTGCACCATCGTTCCGGCGGGCCCGGCAACGGCCACCGCAACGTCGAAATCCGCAGCGAGCTCGTCGATCTCGGCAAGATCGGTGACCATGAAGTTCTTGCGCATGTAGTGAGTGGGCCGCGCTGTTGGGCACACGGCGGCAACCTCAGCCGACAATGCATCGATGACGGGCTCGAGACCCGAACC
>JANPOJ010000102.1:0-1832 GCA_031427935.1 Ilumatobacteraceae bacterium
TGCGGTCGCCGCAGGTTGCCGTGGAGGAGTGGGGCGGGTTCGTGTGGATGAACCTCGCCGGGCCCGATGCTGCGCCGCCGCTGCAGGAGTGGATCGGCCGCGACATCATCGACGATCTCGGCAAGTTCCGGATGGACGACATGGTGCTGCACGAGAAGTGGACCGTCGAGGTGCCGACCAACTACAAGTGCATCGTCGACGGTTTCAACGAGGTGTACCACGCCACCGAGTTGCACCATGTGCCGGGAGAGTTCACCAAGTCGGCGCGTGACACCGAGTTCGTGTTGACCGGACCCAACTCGATGATGTTCGTGCCGCGGCATCAGCATCGTGAGGCGTTGGACCAGACCGGCGATCATCAGCAGTACAGCATCTGCCACTACGTGATCTTCCCGAACACGGTGTTCAACAACAATCCCGAGCACATCCAGGTGTTCCAGCCCATCCCGATCAGCGTCGATCGCACCAAGTTCATCTGTTGGGAGCTGGTGTACCAGCCAGAGGGCGAGAACGATCCCGACTTCGCCGACTACTGGGAACGCACGATGACGCACTGGACGCACCTCAAAGATGTCGTGGCCGAGGACCTGTTCGTGTTCGCCGAGCTCGACGCCACCCGGCACTCGATGGCGTACAACATGAACCGGTTCTCCACGAAGGAGTGCAAGCCCGTCGCATATCACGAGACCATGAACCTGGCGGTTCGCGGTCGCAGCCCGATGGAACGTTGGAACGACTACCCGGCCGGCGGTGGTCAGTGATCCTCGTCGCTGGATGGCTGGAGTTCACCTCGCAGGCCGACCGCGACGCGGTGGTCGCGGCAGGGCGCGACGTTCAGCAATCGACACGTGACGACGAGCCCGGCTGCGTGGCGTACTCCTTCGCTGCCGACTCCGGCGTGCCGACACGAGTCCAGGTGTACGAGGCGTGGGCCGATACGGAATCGCTGGCAGCCCACTTTCTGCATCCCAACTACCTGGCGATGCGCGACATCCTGCGTGGTGTCGAGCGGGCCGGTTCGTCGATCGCCAAGTATCGCTGCGACCTCAGCGAGCCGATCTACGACGACCAGCGCCAACCCCGCGCCGACTTCTTCACCGCCCCGTAGCCCCTGGTTGGGCGCGATATCACGCCGTCGGTGGCAACTCTCGCGCCCGATGGTCCTGGTTGGGCGCGATGTCACGCTGCCCGTGGCAACTCTCGCGCCCGACTGGGTCTCGACCCACGCGGTCAGCGGGCGAGGTAGCCGCCGTCGACGGCCAGGGCATGGCCGACGGTGAACGAGGAGTCGTCACTGCACAGCCACATCGCCGCCCTGGCGATCTCGTCTGCCCGGCCGAAGCGGCCGACCAAGCTCAATCGAGCGACGATCTCGGACTCCTCGCGCCCTCGCTGCTTCATCGCGTTGCGCAGCATCGGGGTATCGATAGCTCCGGGACAGATCGCGTTGATGCGGATGCCGTCGCCGGCGTAGTCGATCGCCGCGCTGCGGGTGAGCCCGATCACTCCGTGCTTGCTGTCGGTGTACGCGGATTGGTGCGGCTGCGGGCGGAACGAGTTGGTCGAGCCGATGTTGACGATTGCGCCGCCGCGCCCGCTGCTGAGCATCGCCCGGATCTCGTACTTCATGCTGAGGAAGATCGAGCGAAGGTTGATCGCGATGATGCGATCGAACGTGAAGACGTCGAGGTCGGCGAGCCGCTCGGTCTCGCCTTCGATCGCCGCCATGTTGACGGCGTAGTCGAGCATGCCGAACTCGTCGACCGCCCGTTTCACCATGGCTTCGGTCGATGCCGGGTCGGCGACGTCGACGCGCTGGAACACCGCCGTAC
>JANPOJ010000103.1:0-2902 GCA_031427935.1 Ilumatobacteraceae bacterium
CACACGCCGCGAGATCGGCACGCCGAGGCGCTGGATGGCCGCCGACACCGAGTTGACCCAGCGTAATGCGGGCTCCTCGCGCACCGCGGCGAGATGCTTGCTGACCCGCCGAAGGCGGCCCTCGCCGTGGTCGTCGACGACACTCGCGTCGCCGACGTCCATCACGATCCGGGCCGGTACGAACTGGTTCCCGGCGCGATCCGCGGTGGCGGCATCGCGGATGTTGATCGGCATGTGGATGCGGACCTGGTCGCAGGAGACGCCGCTGCGTTCGTGATAGCGGTCGAGGGTGTCGAGCACCAGACCGATGAACGCGTCGTTGAGGCTGCCGCCGGCCTGCTTGCCGGCGGATCGCAGCGTACTGAGCGGCAGTGCCTTCGTGTCGAGGCACAACTCGGTCGATCGACCCGTCATCAGTGTGCTCATGGGCTTGCGATTCGGCATGACCAGCTTGATGATCGACACTGCGCTGCGCACTGCGCTGCGGATGGTCGCGACCGGGTGGAGCACGAGGTTGCTGACATGTCGCGGCTCTCGCATGATCGGCGCGGGCGGTGTCACCACGTCTGCGAGCGCAAGCCGGTGTCGCGGGTTGGGTTCCAGGTCGGCGAGCGCGGCAAGCATCAGCATCAGCCCGACACCGTCGGCAATGGCGTGGTGCAGCTTCAGAACCAGCGCACCTCGACCGTCCGCCAGTCCGGAGAAGATGCCCAACTGCCACAGCGGCCGCGACCGATCGAACGGCTCACGGACCCACGCCTGGGCCCGGGCAAGTATGTCGTCACGCTCGGCGTCGCCGCCGAGGTCCTCGTACCGGTAGTGGGCGTCGGCGTCGAACCGATCTGCGCCCACCCAGCGTGGCCGGGGTCGGTCGTCGAGGACACGCTGCCGCAAGCGAGGCAGTTGGCTGACCATCCGCTCGACCGTGGCGCGCATGCGCTCCGGTGACGGAGGACGCTGCAAGAACCAGACACTCATCACCGTCGAACGCAACTGTGGGTCCTGCTCGATGTGCCAGATCAGCGCATCGCTGCTGCTCATGGTCTCGTCGTAGGTGATTCTGCTCATGAGCCCTCTCCAAGATCGCATCACAGGTGCGGCCTCTGGCGAGGTCACAAACATGTATCGGCAAGAAATTGCCGCTGATGAGCTATTGCTCCAGAGGGAATGCCCAGCAGAGAGGCAATCCTAACTTCAATACGTTCGTGCGGGTGAACACTGGTGGCGTGGGTGCAGATAGCTCTCACAGGGTGCTGAAAATTCGGGCTCTGAGGGCTTTGGTCGGCGGTCGGGCCGGCGCTGTCTTGTTGGGCTCGATCGAGGGCTCGTCGAATCTCGGTTTCCGGTGGTCGTCGACCTCGGTTTCTGCGATCCCGCCAGCATTGTGGTCCGCCCGGGCCGATCACGAGCAGCTGGCGCGGAGCTTCGGGCCAACCATCGGTCCGCAGCTGGGTGTTCTCGGCCTCGGTGGCGACGACTCCCCGATCGTCGACGAGCCACACGTCGCCCGGGGCCGAAGCAAGGAGGAGACGTTCACGACCGACGTTGCCGACGCCACCTCGATCGCTGCCAATGTCGAGCGGCTGGCCCGTGAGGTCACCACGGAGGTGGTCGCCGACGGCCGCCGTGTCACTCACGTGGCCGTGAAGGTGCGCACGTCGAACTTCTTCACTCGTACGAAGATCAGCAAGCTCCCGGCTCCGACCATCGACCCGAACGACGTCGCGGTCATGGCGACGGCCGTGCTTGCCCGGTTCGGTGAACTTCGTCCGGTACGCCTCCTCTGTGTGCGCGTGGTCCTGGAAATCCCACCACAGCAATGAGCGGTGGGCCTTAGCGCACCGGGCCCAGCGCCTGGTCGTCGGGATCTACCCGCAGGGCGCCCGTCATGATGGCGACCACATCGGTGATGCTGACGCTTTGCGGGGTGATGACTGCTGCCCGCCTCCCGAGCCGTTGGACGTGGATGCGGTCGGCGACCTCGAACACCTGGGGCATGTTGTGAGAGATGAGGATCACCGGCATGCCCCGCTCGCGCAGGCTTTCGATCAACCGCAGCACCTGAGCCGACTCGCGCACGCCCAACGCGGCGGTGGGCTCGTCGAGGATGATGACCTTGCTCCCGAACGCCGCGGCTCGGGCGACAGCGACCGCCTGGCGTTGGCCTCCGGACAACGTTTCAACCGCCTGGCCCATGTTCTGCAAGGTGCCGATGCCGAGGGCCATCATCTGCTGCTTGGCCCGCTTGCGCATGCCGCTGCCCTCCAGCATCCGAAAAACGCTTCCGAGAGGACCTGGCTTGCGCAACTCGCGACCGAGAAACAGGTTGGTGGCGATGTCGAGGGCGGGAGCAACTGCCAGCGTCTGGTACACCGTCTCGATCCCGGCGACCCGCGCCTCGATGGGCTTGCGGAACTGGATCGCCTCGCCGTCGAGACGCATGATGCCGTTGTCGGGGATCTCCGCGCCCGAGAGACACTTGATGAGGGTCGACTTGCCGGCGCCGTTGTCGCCGATCACTGCCAGCACTTCGCCGGGGTAGAGCGCAAAGTCGACGCCGTCAAGAGCGACCACGCGTCCGTACGTCTTCACCAGGCCTTCGCTCTCGAGCATCGGCTTGACCGTCGTCGTGGCGGCGGTTGGTGTGGTCGTGGTCTCGCTCATGCCCTGGCCCGGCGAATCCACTGGTCGGCGGTGACGGCGACGATGATCAAGCCGCCGATGGCCAGTTGCTTGTAGTTCTGATCAAGCCCGGCCACGGACAAACCATGGTCGACCGAGGTGACGATGAGGGCACCGATCAGCGAGCCGATCACCCGGCCTCGACCACCGAACAGGCTGGTGCCGCCGATCACGACGGCGGTGATCGAATCGAGGTTGGCGTCGATCCCGGAGTTCGGGC
>JANPOJ010000104.1:0-2307 GCA_031427935.1 Ilumatobacteraceae bacterium
ATGGGCGTGCGGTGTGCCGAAGACCGCGCACAGATACGCCCCCTTGTCGCCGAGGATCACGTGCAGCAGGTTCCCACCGAACTCGGTCAAGACCTGCTGGACTCGTCGGACGAAGTGGTCGAGTTGTGCGACTGCGTCGGGGTCGTGGTCGTAGTCGATCCCACCGAAGCGCACGAACACGGGGTACGCAGAACGAAGCTCGGCCAAGAACTCGCCGCGACCCGTCACGAGCCGCTCGTAGACCGCCGGCAGTATCCACGGCCGGACCAACGCCTCGCCGAGAGCAGGCAGTGGTGGCAGCGCCTCCAGCACGTCGACATCGATCCGGAGATCCGCGAGCACGCCGACGTCCGCGGCAAGTTCGCCGCTGCGGTGTTCGCCGACGATCACCTGGTCGCCGAGCGATTCGAGTGCCGATCGCGCCAGAACCACGTCGCCCTTCTCGGCCAGGTGTTCGGCGTCGGCCAACTCGTCGATCAGCCGGCCGGCGAGCACGTCGATCAGCTGGATCGAGGGATCCCCGACGACGAAGCGTCGAGCATCTCCGACTGCGACGGCCACCTTGATGGCAAGGACGACCTCGGTTCCGGCAGGAGTCCGAATGGTTCCCACCGATGACATCGTTCGTTGGATCGCCAACCCACACGCGGCCCCGCGCCGACCGTCGTCGTCGTCCAGCCAGCACGTGATCGCATCCCCGCCGAAGTAGATGACTTCGCCGCCATACCGTACGACGTCATCGATGACTGCGTGGAACACCCGGTTCAGGTGAGCCGTCAACTCCTCGGCGCCGCGCTGCGGGCCCAACTCGTTCGCCAAAGCCTCGGTGAGGGGTGTGAAGCCCGAGACGTCGGCAAACAACGCAGATCCCCACACCCGGTCGTCGAGCTCGCGACCCTCGCTGAGTGCACGACGGCGGTCGCCCGCTAGATAGGCATCGGATCGGTCGATGTACGTGTCGCTCACAGTCATCGCCGACGACCGATCAACATCCGTTCCCTCCCGATTGCTGCCCGGAGCCTACTCGCCCTCCAATCCTGACCAGAGCGCTTGTCTATGATCACTTGCCTCATGAGCCGCCGTCTCGTCGACCTCAGCCATCCGATCCGTGAAGGACTTGCCACGTATCCGGGGCTGCCTACACCCGAGATCGGCGCTCATCTCGATCGGGATGCGGCCGAGGCGATCTACGGGCCTGGCGTCACGTTCCACATCGGGATGATCACGATGTGCACGAACACCGGGACGTACCTCGACGTACCGTTCCATCGATTCGCCGACGGGCACGACCTCGTCGGGTTGCCGCTCGAACGCGTGGCGGGTGTACCGGGTACCTGCATCGACGTAACCGGGCGGCAGGCCGGGTTGGAACTACTCGGCGACACCGACGTACGTGGCTGCGCAGTGTTGTTCCGCACTGGGCACAGCCAATACTTCGGCACGCCTCGATACACCGAAGACCATCCTCACCTCACGGTCGACCTGGCGAGAGCGCTCGTGAATGGCGGTGCCGCATGCGTGGGCATCGACTCGCTCAACGTCGATGCGACAGCGGGGCCCGAGGGCGATGGGAGGCCGGTTCACACGACCCTGTTGCGCAACGACATCCCGATCATCGAACACCTCACGAACCTCGCCTCGTTGCCTCACTCGGGCTTCACCTTCACCGCGGTTCCACCCAAGATCGAAGGCCTGGGCACGTTCACGGTGCGAGCCTTCGCCGAGATCTGAACCGCCGGATCGCTCAAACACCGCTTTGGTGCTCCGTAGGGCCCTATCCAACGGGGACGGGCCGTCGAATCGGCCCTACGGAACTCGCTGGCGCAGACTACGGCCAGCAGGGTGAGCCTGGCAGGGCCGAAAGTCCTTTCCTCGCAGAGCCGGCTCGGCTTCGTCCTCCGACGTACTCCTCATCATCTGAGGCCTTCGGCGATGAGCAGAACTCCGAAGATGACGAACGTGATCGCGGCACCGATCTTGATGGTGCGCTCGGGCAGGCGTGCGCCGAGGTGTTGGCCGACGACGATCGCCAACGCGTCGGCGGCAACCATGCCGAACGTCGAACCGATCCAGGTACCGACGAGGCCGTGCTCGGTCGCCAATGTGACGGTGGCGAGCATCGTCTTGTCTCCGAGCTCGGCGAGGAAGAACGCGATCGCGACCGTGAAGAACACCGACCTCGAGCTCTTTGCGACGCGCGCGGTTTCGTCATCGTCGAGCTTGTCTCCACGCAGCGTCCACGCCGCGAACCCCAAGAATGCGATGCCCGCCACGACCGAGATCGCCTTCGTCGGCATGGCCACACCG
>JANPOJ010000105.1:0-2394 GCA_031427935.1 Ilumatobacteraceae bacterium
CATGCTCGTCGAGAATCTCCTCGGCGGTCATCCCCTCGGCAACCATCGCTACGACCGTCGCGACCGGGAATCGCAGCCCGCGCACGCACGGCACCCCACCCATTCGTTCGGAGTCGGTCGTGATCCGCGTGAACGTCACGCCAAAGAGTATCCAGCAAGGCTGCGTCGGGATGCTCCGGTTGTACGACCCCGGCGAGCGATGGAGCACGCCATCTCAACGGGCTCGGCCGGCTGCCTCAAAAATCAACTGCTGACAAATCGCGGACAAATGGCCTTTCGAGGCCAAGCAGGCCGATCCTGAAAACTCTCTGATCAGGGAATTCACGCTCGCAAATTGGTTCGAAGGTGCGAGCCACCGACTCTCATACAGGACATTGGGATTGGTGGGTTAGTCGTCCTGCTGCAACTACCGAGCGGTCGTCAAGGTGTCATCTGCTCCCATCCCCCTTGACCTCCCAGCATCCGTGGCCTTGCAGGAGGGAGCGATATCGGCCTTGGGCTCAGGGGTCAATCCAGCCGATCACCCGCCGGTCCGGCCAGGTCGTTGCAGTCCCTTGACAATTGTTTGGGTCGGCGCGATGGTGCATTTCGCCGTGGCCAACGGGTGCCGGTGACTGAGTGTTGGGGGCAGCCATGACTGTTGATTTCGCGTGTTTATTGGCATCGGACGATCGAGATGGCCTCGTCGCGATGTTCGGGGGAGCGTCATGACTAGGAGACTGAATGTAAAGTCACGGGCAGCGCTTGTGGTTCTCGCAGTGGCCTCCCTGTTGGCGATGGTCCCGACTACTCCGGCTTCGGCGACCATGTATGTGATCAATCAACCATTCGAGTTCCAAGACAGCCATGACTTCGATCCCTCCGACAGCTGCGGCTTGTCGCTACACGACGACTTCCATGTCGCGGGGACTCAAAGCATTAGGACCGGAACGGGAGCATTGGCGACAGCGTTCTTCCAACACACCCACGTTCATTCGGTGGAAACCGTTACCAACACCGGCAACGGCAAGTTCGTGACCATCGAGGCCGACTACGTGACGCAAGACGTAAAGGCCACTCAGGTGTCGGGTTCGATCTTCCAGTTCGTCACCCACCAGGTGGGCCAACCATTCGTCGTCAAAGACATGAATGGGCGTGTGATTAGTAGGGATCGGGGCAATTTGACCTTTACCTACCTGTTCGACACCGGCGGCGACAACGTGCCGGGGGGGACATTCATCGCAGACGTTTCGCTGCGCGTGGCCGGTCCGCACCCGGCCTTCTTTGCCGATCCGCTGCCTTGCGACGTGGTGGTCGCATTGATCGGATAGCCCCCGGCGCGCTCTCGTTGTCCAGTGACGACGAGGGGTGCGACGCCTGTAACACAGCACCCGCAAACTGGCCGAGGCCGCGGACCCCCCGGTTGACACGATGTCAAGTTCCTCAGCGACGAAGGTGTATCGGGCAAGACGCTTGACCGACCAGCGACGCGCGAGCTGATCGCACTAGTCGAGGCCGATGAAGTGGCGAGCGTCGTGGTCTGGCGACTCGACCGGCTGGCGCGTGATAGCGGAGACTTGAGCCAGCTCACCCGACTCTTCGAAACGCATTGCGTCAGTGCCCATTCGGTAAACGAGGGTGTGGTCCAGGTCGACACGGCCGCCGGCAGAATGCAGGCGGGCATGCACTGAGAACGGAGTCTTCGCGCCTTCACAGCGATCGAGCGCTCAACCGGAATCAAGTACTCGACGGTGCGGCAGATCTGCGGCAACCGGGTCTATCTCGGGCTTACACGTCGACGTGACGATTGGTTCCCTGGGATCCATCAGCCGCTCGTGACACCGGGTCTCGTCAACTCGGCCCAGCGAGGAAACCCAACCGGCCGAAGGATCGGCCAGGATCTGCTGTCGGGTCGAGTCCGGTGCGGTGAGTGCTACCGGAGAATTACGATCGAGTACGACGACAAGGGCACCGCGATCTATCGGTGCAAGCATCGCGGCAAGGGCTGCGATATCCCCGGCAGGTCTGCACCCGGATTGCATCGGGCTACTCGCCTTGCCATGCGCGTCCTGGCTCAGGACTGACAGCTACAGGACGCGCGCGACTCTCGCGACGCGGCACAGGGGCGCAGGCGGCTCAGCCGTCGCGCGCCGGAGCCATCGCCAAGCTCCGCCAGAAGCGACAGAAGCTGCTCGAGCTCTACTACGCCGACAAGATCACCCCGACGATGTTCGCCGATGAAGAGTCGAGACTGACCAGCCAGATCGACTCTCTCGAAATGCACACGGCCGAAGGCTTCCGTCGCGCGACAACGACAGAGTGCCTTGGCTGATCATTTTGAGCGGGTCGCCACCCTGCTTCGTGACCTCGACGTCGACACGCTGTGGGACGCCGCCAGTGGCGATGAGAGGCGCA
>JANPOJ010000106.1:0-8937 GCA_031427935.1 Ilumatobacteraceae bacterium
GTCGACGACAAGGGCAACGACTTCTTCGAGTTGGTCAACAAACCCTTCGTCGCTACTCCGGTCGCGGTCGGCTGATGGCTGCAAGCGACGAACTGCACGACGCAACCCTGGACGCCATGCCCGATGACGTCGCAGTCGTGATGGTCAACCTGATGAAGTTCAAGCCAAGTTCCGACGACGGAGACGGCAGTGGCTGGGATGCCTATGTGCGCTATTCGCGGGCGGTGTCACCCCTCATCAAGGCGCGTGGGGCTGCCATCGTCTGGGCCGGATTCGCCGGCGGCGCCGTGTTCGGTCCGACGCAGTTCGGTGAGTGGGACTACGTCGCGCTGGTGCGCTACCCGTCGAAATCGGCGTTCCGCGACATGATCGTGTCCGCCGAGTACGACGCTGCCAACGTCCACCGCCTGAACGGTGTGGAGCGCCATGTCATCGTCGTCACCGAAGAGGCGTACGGCCGCTTTCGCAACGACTAGGCCGCCGCCCGCCAACCTTTGCCCATCTACGACCGGTGCTGAGGGGACACACCACGGATACAGACGCCGGCTCGGTGCCCGTTCTCGGGGCCACAACGCTCAGCGTCAGCTCC
Organism: Ilumatobacteraceae bacterium; assembly: GCA_031427935.1. Classification (GTDB taxonomy): domain Bacteria; phylum Actinomycetota; class Acidimicrobiia; order Acidimicrobiales; family Ilumatobacteraceae; genus JAENVT01. Next base: position 590 of record JANPOJ010000106.1, read on the forward strand.
TTGAACGACAGTCGGTAAGCGGGCTGACACAGAGCCTCGCTGTCCACATCCTGCGAATCGATTGGACACAGATCGCATCTGCGCGTTGACGCAACCACCTTGGCTCGCACCGAGCGTGCGGGCGCAAGAACGGCCGATCCGCGTGGCGGTCTTCGTGCAATGGTGAGGTGATGAACGATGACACGACACGTGCGGTGAGCCTGACACGGTTGGGTCTCGGACGGTATGTGGCGGTCAACGCCCGCGGCGGGACAATCGAGTTCTCGACAGATCGCGAGCAGACCTTCACGCCCGTCGAACTGTTTCTCGCCTCGATCGCGGGCTGCGCCGCGATCGACGTCGACTTCATCACCTCTAAGCGTTCCGAGCCCCTGCGTTTCGAGGTGCCGATGACGGCCAACAAGGTCCGCGATGATCACGGCAACCATCTCGTCAATCTCGCGCTGACCTTCGACGTCGCCTTTCCGGACGACGACGGTGGGCGCGCCGCAGCGGGAGTCCTGCCTGATGCCATCGCTCGCTCGCACGATCGCTTGTGCCCGGTGAGCAGGACGGTCGAGATCGGGACGCCGGTCGCGACGGCCATCGCGGACGACGGCGCCGCACAGACATGAGCGCCTGCGAACGGCAACAGCCCCAGGTTCCGCGGTGAACACAAGAACGCCAGCGCACCACAGACCAACGCGCCGACTCTGGTCGGCTCCATCACCGCCAGGGAGGCGGCGTTCCTCGCACCCATCGAGAACCCCCACACGAGCGCACGGTCGACCCTCGTCGTGCCGAGTACCATCGCGCTGGGGCGCGAGGGAAGGACGAGCAGATGTCGAACGAGGTCCAGTACTCCGAGGACGGCCAATGGTGGTGGGACGGCACGGAGTGGCGCCAGGTCGAAGGATCACCGTTGGCGGGGCAGGCGACCACCATTCCCGAAGTCACCGTGGAGGGGGATCCGACCGCTTCGGGCAACCCGAGCAGTGGCGACGACGCCTACGCCGACGGCTATTACGCGGGACTGCAAAGCACCGGGTTCGACGACTCCCACTACATTGACGACGCCAAGCAACGCTACGCAGACGGCTGGAACGTCGGCGAGGCCACTCGCAAGACCCAGAGCGGCGGAGAGCATTCTGAGGGCACGGCTCAGGTACTCGCCGAGGAGGCGTTGCCCCACGTCGCCGGCGAGGCGATCGGACACATGCTCGAGCTCGGCTTCGGCGGGGTCGTGCTCGGAGCCGTGTTCGGTGGCAACGACACGATGTTGAAAGAGGCACCGGCGTACATGGCTGTTTGCCACCGCTCGGGGCACGGGCTATCGGGTGACGCCGTGTTCGACGGAGGTGCTTGGCACAGCGATCCCACGATGGACGGCAACGCGGCCAACACGTGGCGCGACGAGCACGCCTCGAGTTATGGACATGCCGACGCGATGCACGTCTGGGAGTTCAAGGACAACGCTTGGACGATGTACTGACCCCTGGCATCAAGGTTGCTCTTCCCGAGCACGGTCGACGGGCATCAGAGACCGGACGCTGACACACGGAACTCGTCGCGGCATGCTCCGAACGGCATCTCGTCGTCTCGCTTCGGCGAGTTGGTGGCGCGTCGCGTCGGTGCAATATACCGGTGGGGGTTTCGTCGCAACGGGTCGGGCCTACGGCCACGACTCTGGAGGTTGCGTCCATCTCTCTTCCTATGACAACTGGTGTTGAGCGCTGTCACTCGCTGAAGTGCCGTTCTGGGTCGCAGAACATCAGCGCAGAACTACGCTTCGCGACCTTCGAGTGACGAGCCAGAACGGCGCAACTGCGCCCCAGACATCCCGCCGGACGTGAACGCACGCGGCGCAGTGCGAACGTTGCCGGACGTGCCACTAGCCCTACGGCCCGCGAGATCGGTCGCGGCCTGAACACGGGTCCTTCGACTCTGTCATCGTGGCGATCTGGCGGCGTACGGTCGGGTCGATGGAGATGGCAGAGATGCGCACTCGGGCGACCGCACTGGTTGGCGACGGAAGCCTCGGCTACGACCAGAAGCTGCGCCGGTTGGCGGCGCTCGCGACGGAGGTGATCGCCTACCCCACGGTGTCCGCGGCGTGTCAGGAGGCGCTCGACAAGCGGGTGATCTGCGACATGTACGAGGGCAATGCTCCCTACACGCCGCGCTACGTGTTGCCCGACTACCAACTGGCGATCGCCAACGGTTCGGCGCACCTCGAACTCGACCCGCCCACGAATCTCGACGACGCCCTGGCGTTCTTGCAGATCATGTACGCACATGTCCCGTCCGTCACGACCTACCCCGTCTACCTCGGTGATCTCGACAAGGTGCTCGCCCCATTCGTCGATGGCCTCAGTGACGAACAACTCGATCGCTCGCTCCGCCGGTTCTGGATCTCGCTCGATCGGATGCTGTCGGACGCGTTCGTGCACACCGACATCGGCCCGGCCGACAGCCGGCTGGCCCGCTCGATCCTGCGCGTGGAGCGGTCGTTGCGCCAGGTCGTGCCCAACATCACGCTGAAGGTCGACCCGGCGGTCACACCCGACGATCTGGTGCTTGACGCGGTGCAAACGGTCTTCGAGACGGCCAAGCCCCATTTCGTCAACCATCCGATGATGGTCGGTGACCACGGCGAACGCTATGCCGCGGTCAGTTGCTACAACTCGCTGAAGATCGGCGGGGGTGCGCACACGCTGGTTCGCCTGAACCTGAAAGAGGTCGTGCTGCGCCACGCCGGCGGCGTGGACTCGTTCCTCGCCGACACGCTGCCGCTCTACGTCGAACTGACCGCCGAACTTGCCGAGGCGCGTGTCCGCTCGCTCGTGGAGGGACAACGCTTCTTCGAGACGCATTGGCTGATACACGAAGGGCTCGTCTCGCTCGATCGCTTCTCGGCGATGTTCGGGATCTTCGGTCTGGCCGAGGCCGTGAACCTGCTCGTTGCCTACGAAGGCGGCACCGGGCGCTACGGCCACGATGCCGATGCCGACGCGCTGTCCTACCGAATCACCGAACGCGTCGCCGAACTCGTCGCCGCTCGCCCGATGCCGTATTGCGAGGGTGGCGCCGGCCGGTGCTACCTGCATTCGCAGAGCGGGATCGACCTCGACTCCGACGTCACCGCAGGCACACGCATCCCCGTAGGCGACGAACCGCCGATGTTCGAGCACATCACCACCTGTGCGCCCCATCACCGCCTCTTCGCTTCGGGCATCAGTGACGTCTTCCACGTCGACGATACGGCGATGCGAAACCCGCAAGCCGTCGTCGACATCATCCGCGGGGCCTTCGCGGCCGGCATGCGCGACTTCACGTTCAACCTGGACTCCAACGACTTCATCCGAATCACCGGGTACCTCGTTCGCAAGAGCGACCTGGTGGGCATCGACGAGCGCGGAGCCAGACACAGCAGTGACTACCTCGCCGCTGGGTCAGAAGCGGCGTACCACCTCAGCCAGCGTGCCGTGAAACGAATCGGATGCCATGAGCGCGACCCACGGCCTGGTCACTGACACCATCGCGTTCTCCAGCGTAGACGGACCGGGCAACCGGTTCGTGGTGTTCCTGCAGGGCTGCAACTTCGACTGCATCGCCTGCCACAACCCGTACACGATCAGCATCTGCAACGAGTGCGGTGAGTGCGTGACTGCCTGCCCATCCGGCGCGATCGGCTTCTCACCGTTGGGCCGCTTGGAGTGGAGCACCGAAGCGTGCCAAGGCGCCGACGCCTGCATTGCCGCATGTCCGTGGGACGCGACCCCAAAGGCGCTGGTGCGACCGGTCTGGGAGCTCCTCGCGGACATCCGAGCCGCTGCCCCGTTCCTCTCGGGCGTCACCGCGTCCGGCGGTGAGGCGACGCAGCAAGCCGACTTCGTTCGAGAGCTCTTCAGCGTTGTGAAATCCGACCCGGCGACGGCGCACCTGACGTGCTTCGTGGATTCCAACGGTGCTGCCGATCGATCCACGTGGACATCGTTGTTGCCGGTGATGGACGCGGCAATGATCGACCTGAAGTGCCTCGACCCCGAGATTCACCGATTGATGACCGGGCAGTCGAACGAGCAAGTGCTCGAATCGATTCGGTACCTTGCGGCAGTCGACCGACTCTACGAGGTTCGCCTTCTGCTGTTGCCCGGCATCAACGATGACCCGGCGCTGCTCGATCGCACGGCGAGCTGGCTGGCCGACTTGGACCCCACCATGCGGGTCAAGCTGATCGGGTTCCGGCATCATGGGGTGCGATCGACCACGACGGGGCTCGCCGAACCGACCGCCGAACAGATGGACAGATACCGCGACCGGTTCGCGACGCGTGGCCTGTTCAGCCTCTGCGTCGTCTAGGCCAGCGAGACGAGCTCGAGCCAGTCCTTGTTGAAGTAGTCGACCTCGCCGTCGGGCATCAGCATCACCTTGGTCGGGCGAAGCTGTTCGACGAACTCGGTGTCGTGGCTGACGAACACGATGGTGCCCTTCCACGCGTTCAGCGACTCGGTGACCGACTGCCGGCTGGGCGGGTCGAGGTTGTTGGTCGGCTCGTCGAGCAGCAACAGGTTGTTACGCCCGACCATCAACATCGCCAGGGCGAGCTTGGTCTTCTCCCCGCCCGACAACGTGCCACTCTCCTGGTACACCTTCTCGCCGCTGAGGCCCATCATCCCGAGCATGCCGCGAAGTTGGGTCTCGGTCAGCACGATGTCGTTGGGCACGGCGGCGCGGATGTTGTCGAGCAGCGTCGCGTCGCTCTGCAGGTTGTCGTGCTCTTGCGCGTAGTAGCCGACGTTGACGTTGTGCCCGAAGCTGAAGACACCGGCGTTTGCCGTGGTCTCGCCCGCCAGGATGCGCAGCAGGCTGGTCTTGCCGGCGCCGGTCAGACCGAGTACCAGCAGGCGGTCGCCGCGACCGACATCGAACGACACGTTCTCGAACACCGGCGGCCCGCCATACGCCTTCGTCATGCGGTGGGCGGTGATGACCGTCGTGCCACTCGACGGCGGATCGGGGAACTTCACGCGCAGTGTGCGATCGCCCTTGCTGACATGCACACGCTGCGCCTCGAGGCGCACGATGTGCTTCTCCTTGCTATGGGCCATGGCTGCCTTGCTGGCCTTGGCGCCGAAGCGATCGACCAGCGTCTGCAGACGGGCGATCTCCTTGGTCTGCAACGCCGCCTTCTTGGCCAGCCGTTCCTCGTCGTTCGCTCGCGAAGTTCGGTACTGGCTGTAGGTGCCCTTGTACTCGACGATCTCGCCAACGGCATCTTCGGCAGGTCGATCGAGGTGCAGCACACGCGTGATCGCCTCGTCGAGCAGATCGAGGTCGTGGCTGATCACGAGCAACGCCCCGCGGTACGTGCGCAGGAACTGCAACAGCCACGTCTTGGCATCGATGTCGAGGTGGTTGGTCGGCTCGTCGAGCAACAAGACGTCGGATCCGGCGAACAAGATGCGCGCCAGTTCGACACGGCGCCGCTCGCCGCCACTGAGCACGCCGATCGGAAGCTCCAGTCGATCGCCACCGAGACCCAGGCCGGCGGCCATTGACCGCGCCTCGCTCTCGGCTCCGTAGCCACCGGATGTGGCGAACTCGTCTTGCGCCTTGCTGTACCGGCCGACGTTGCGTTCGCTGGCGTCCTCCTCCATCGTGAGGCGCAGCTTCTCCAATCGGATCAGCTCCTCGTCGATGCCGCGGCCGCTGAGCACATGGGTGATCGCAGTCCGGCCGTCGAGCACGCCGGCGATGCGCGGATCCTGCGGCAGGTAGCCGAACCCACCCTTGCGGAGGACCTTGCCGCCAGTGTGTTCCAACGCTCCGCCGAGCACACGGAACAGGGTGGTCTTGCCGGCGCCGTTGCGCCCGACGAGGCCCACTTTGTCGCGCGCCATCACGGTGAACGAAGCGCCATTGATGATCTGGCGACCACCAACTTCCACCGAGAGCGCTTGGACCTGCAACATGGCCGTCCATCGTGGCGGGGAAACGGCGAGTCCGCAACGCCATACGTCGTACGATGGGGCGATGGAACTCGGCCTGTCGGCACGGATGCACAGCGACGTGTCTCGCCGGGCAGCGCCGATCTGTTGTGGAGGGGCGCTGGTGGCCGCTGCTGGCGTGATCGCGACACACGATCCCAGCGCGGCCGGATCGCGGTACCCCGGCTGCGTGTTCCACCAGATGACTGGCCTGTGGTGCCCCGGATGCGGCCTGACCCGAGGCACGTACCAACTGCTGCATGGCCACCTCGGCGCCGCCCTTGGTTACAACGTCTTCACGCCGTTGGCGCTCGTCGCGATCGTCGTGGCGTGGTTCGCGTGGCTGCGGGTGTCGTGGGGCGGGCCGCCGATCCGCCTGCCGCACACCGCCCAGCGATGGGCAACGATCGCGCTGCCGGTCCTCCTCGTCGCCTACGGCGTGTTACGCAACGTGCCGTTGACCCCGCTTCGTTCCCTCGCGCCATAGCAGTGCGGTGCGTTTGACGACTGCTCCCCGGATACGGGGGCGGGTTCACAAACGCTGCTCCCTCGGGCGGTCAGGGGCCTGCCGGGGCCGTGGTCGTCGTCGCCGTGGTCGTCGGCGGCCCTCGGCGCGGCTGCGTGATCGGAGGCGTCGTGGGCTGCGGGATCGTCGAGGCCGGCGGTTGCGTCGGCGGGACGGTCGGCGGCAGCGTCGCGACCGTTCCGCTCGGCTTGCTCGTTGGGGTGCCACCCGCCACCGTCGTGGCCGTCGGAGCTTTCACCGAGGTCGGAGTCGGCTTGACAGGGTGCGGCGGCGGGGTATCGGTGCCGTTCACGCTGGCGCCCTGGTCGTCGGCGAACGATGTGCTGAGACAATCGCCCGCCGCATTCGGGGCCTGGCCCATGACGCCGGCGACGGTGGACGCCAGCACAAGGCGCCCATCGTTGGTCAGGTGAAGCCCGTCGCCGCGCAGGATCGTGGTGGCATCGGTGCTCGCAATGGCACCCCAGTCGACCACACGGACATTGGAAAATTCAGCGGCCACCAGTGCGATCGCATCGTTGACCTCGCGGCGGCTCTCGTCGAACAGGGTCACCGTCAACAGCACGACGGGGTTCGGCGTCAGGCGCTGCACGATCTTCTCCAACTGCTTGCGATAGGCCAGTTGGTCGCCGAGGTAGTTGGAGCCGAGGAACACGTACGCGGCGTCCCACTTCGCCGACAACCGCTTGTCGAGCACCTGGTTGCCGAAGTCGACGAACCGGCTCGGCTCGGCGTCGACCTCGACCTGCCAGCCGAGCGGGACCAGTGCGTCGCACAACTCCCCGCCATACCGCTTCGCCGCCGATGCAGTGATCGAGTCACCGATCATCAGCAACCGGTTGCCGGTGACCAACGAACCGATCGACGGCTGCGGGGGAGGCGTGGTCGTCGCGGCGTCGGACACCGGCGCCACCGTGCCCGCGTCCGTCGGGACGACACCGGCATCGGGGTTGCTACCAGGCAGGATGCCCACACCCTCGATCGTCGGGTCGTGTGATGAGTCGGGGGCCGAGGCCGCTGCAGAGCATGCTGCCAGCACAAGGCACAGCACAGTCAAGGTGACCTCGCGCCGCGCTCTCATCCCTCCATTGGAGCTAGCGCCGCCGAATTTCGCAAGTCGGGTTGAACAAAACGTGAAGCAATCACGCCGTTCACCGTCGTGAATCGAGTCAGTTACGAGCCCGCAACGCATCTCGGATCTCGGTCAGTAGCTCGACCTCGCTGGGTCCCGAATCGGCCACAGCCGGCTTGCGCATCTTGTTGTACGCCTTCACGACCATGAACAACACCAGGCCCACGATGATCAGCGAGATCACCTGGGTCAGCACGGCACCGATCGAGATGATCGCTTGGTCGGGCTTGCCTTTGCGAACGGTGATCGTCAGGAAGTTGTCGAGGTTCGGCTTGCCGACGATGGCACCGATCAAGGGATTGACGATGCTGTTCATGAACGCATCGATCACCGCCTTGATCGCCAGAGCGAGAATGAATGCCACGGCGATCTCGACCAGATCCCCTGTCGCGATGAAGTCCTTGAACTCCTTGAGAAAATTCTTCACTGTCGTTCCCCTTGTTGATGATCGGATCCGCCGCTCACGCCATTGAAGCACGTCGACGGACCGTGACGAAGCACCACGACACAGGCACTACCCTGCCCGCGATGGGCGATGGGGCAACCCTGCCGGCAGATGAGCCGAGACAGGGCGCGAGGAAAGGGCACGTCGACCATGGCGAGCACCGGCTCGACGATCTGCTGCTCGACCGCATCGACGCGTTCCGCGTTCTGCGCGCCGATACCGCGGAGGAGCGGGGGGCGATCCTCGAGCAGATCGCCGGGCGCGGCAAGCCCGAAC
>JANPOJ010000107.1:0-8141 GCA_031427935.1 Ilumatobacteraceae bacterium
AGCGCGCTGATCGCGGCCCGGTACCACTGGCGTCATCGGGCCGGTGGCGCACACGACCGCACGCGCGGTCTGCTGCTGACGGGCAAGGGCGCGCACAGCAGCGTTGCCTCCGCGGCCCGGGCGATGGATGCCGACGTCGTGCTGGTCCCTGCCGACGAACAGGGTCGACTCTGGGGCGCTGCGCTGCGCGACACCGTCGCCGGCCTGTCGACGGATGATCGCGAGCGGCTGTTCGCGATCGTGGCGACGGCGGGGACGACCAATGCCGGTGTGATCGATGATCTGGCCGGCGTCGCCGAGGTGTGTGCCGAGACCGACGTGTGGTTCCACGTCGACGGCGCGTACGGCGGCGCAGGTCTGGCTGCGCCAAGCGTCCGCGATCGCTACCGCGGGATCGAGCATGCCGACAGCTTCATCGTCGATCCACACAAGTGGCTGTTCGCCCCGTTCGACTGTTGCGCGCTGGTGTACCGCGACCCGAACGTCGCGCGGGCAGCGCACACCCAGCACGCCGAGTACCTCGACGTGCTGCACCTCGGGGAGGACCACACGGGTCACGAGTGGAACCCAAGTGACTTTGCCCATCATCTGTCGCGTCGGGCCCGTGGTCTGCCGTTCTGGTTCAGCCTGGCCACACATGGCACCGAGGCATACCGCGATGCGATCGAGACTGCGCTCGACGTGACCCGCCAGGCGGCGAGGTTGATCGACGCCGCTGCTCATCTCGAACTGATCATGGAGCCTGAGCTCAGCATCTTGATGTTCCGCCGCACGGGGTGGACCGCCGACGACTATCAGGCGTGGAGCGACCGGCTGCTCGACGAGGGCACGGCGTTCGTCACGCCAACCTCATGGAACGGAGAGGTGCTGCTGCGGTTGTGCATCATCAACCCGCTCACATCCATCGGCGACATCGGCATCATCATCGACTCGTTGGCCTGAGCCGTGACCGACCTGCTGATCCGCAACGCGCGGTTGGTGGCGACCCTCGATGCTGATCGTCGCGAGCTCGTCGGCGGGTGGGTCGCGATCGAGGCAGGGCAGATCACCGCGATCGGCGCGGTCACCGACGCCGAACCGACGGCAACCGAGACGGTCGACGCCGCCGAATGCCTCGTCACCCCCGGCCTGGTCAACACCCACCATCACATCTTCCAGAACCTGACTCGCTCCTACCCGCCGATGACCGATAAGCCACTGTTCGGCTGGCTGCAATCGTTGTACCCACTGTGGCGGGCGATCGACGAAGAGTCCGTGTATGCGAGTGCGTTCGTGGGTCTCGCCGAGTTGGCCCTCAGTGGTTGCACCACGTCGAGCGACCATCTCTACCTGCATCCTCGCAACGCCGGTGACCTGCTGGCCGCCGAGATCGCCGCGGCCACCGAGCTGGGCATGCGCTTCCACCCGACCCGCGGCTCGATGTCGCTGAGCGACAAGGACGGCGGTCTCCCGCCCGACGATGTCGTTGCCGACGACGACGACGAGATCCTGGCCGCGTGTGAGGCGGCGGTCGGCCGCCATCACGATCGGTCGCCGGCATCGATGGTGCGCATCGCCTTGGCACCGTGCAGCCCCTTCAGCGTCACCGAGTCGTTGATGGTTCGCACGGCCGAACTCGCCGAGCGGCTCGATGTGCGCCTGCACACCCACTTCGCCGAAAATGCCGAGGACGACGCGTTCTCCATGAGCCAGTTCGGTTGCCGCCCGATGGAGTACCTCGAGCGGACCGGCTGGTGCCACGACCGCACCTGGGTTGCACACTGCGTGATGCCCGACGAGCACGAGATCGCCCGGCTCGGCGATGCCGGGGTGGGGGTTGCCCACTGCCCGAGCAGCAACCTGATCCTGTCGTCGGGCATCGCCCCAGTGGTGTCGTTGCGGGCCGCCGGCGTGCCGGTGGGGCTCGGCGTCGACGGGTCGTCGTCGGCCGACAGCGCGTCGTTGTGGATGGAGGCCCGCCAGGCGATGCTGCTCGCCAAGCTGCGCGACGGAGCGCAGGCAGGCACGGCGCGCATGGCCCTGGAATGCGCGACACTCGGCGGCGCTGCGTGTTTGGGGCGGGTCGGTGAGATCGGCGTGATCGCACCCGGCGCCGTCGCCGACCTGGCGCTGTGGCGTCTGACCGGCCCGGCATTTGCCGGAGCCCTGGCCGACCCGGTCGAGGCCTGGCTGCGTTGTGGCCCGGTGTCGGCGTGGCACACGATCGTCGCCGGTCGCTTCATCGTGCGCGACGGCGCCATCGTGCACCCCGATCTCGACAGCGTGCTTCGCTTGCACGCTCGCCACGCAGCGCGCATCCAACGCCTGGTCGACTGATCCAACGTGATCGTGGCGGGCGCGGCGAGGCGCGGTTGACGTGGTTCTTCATGACGCATCGGCCACAATGGGGGGCATGCGGATCAGTCGTCGATGCCTCTTGCGCGCCGGCGCGTCGACCGGCCTGCTTGCCGTGCTGGCCGCATGCGGCGACAACGGGGTGCATTCATCGGCGTCGAACAAGGCCGGCACGGCCGACCTGCCGTCGTTGCCGGTTGCGGTCGGTCAGTTGCCGGCAGCGCAGAAAGCGCGCACGAAGTTCGCCATGGTCGGCGACTCGATCACCAAGGCGTCGGCGAAATCGCTGACGACCGTGCTGGAGACTCGGGGCTACACCGACATCACGATCGAAGCCGAAGTCAGCCGGCGCATTGCCGTCGGCGACGGTAAGGGCGAGCCGTTGTCGGGCGTGAAGACACTGTTCACGATGATCTCGAACGGCGCATCGCCCGATGTCTGGGCGATCGCCATGGGCACCAACGATGTCGGCAAGTACGACAAGGCCGACGACTACGCTGCGCTGATCGATCAGATGATGTCGATGCCGGAGGCCGACGTGCCGATCGTGTGGGTCGACGTGTACAACCCCAACCAGCTTGCCGGCACCAAGCTGTTCAACCTGGTGCTACGTGACCGGGCCGCTGCTCGCGGGAACACGATCGTGCAGTCGTGGTTCGATCTGGCGTCGGATCCGAAAGAGAAGATCCTGCGGACCGATCACATCCACCCCAACGAAAAAGGCACGCTGGTCTTCGCTGATCTGGTCTCGGCTGCACTGACGTAGATCCCCGTAGGTTCCCCCTCAGCAGACCGCGGGAACTTTCGCGGGTGGTGGCGAGTCGAACGTCACATGATCACATCACGTGTCGCCCTCACAGCGGCTTGCGTCACCTTGCTCATCGTCGGTTGCGGCTCGAACCTCGCATCGGTCGCCGACCCGCTGAGTTCTTCACCCGCGACCGTGGCCACGACCACTGCGCCTGCCGCGTCCGGCGGGTGGATCGGTGGCGAGCCCGATTGGGCAGGAGCTTCGGAGAGCGACGCCGGCACGAAGATGTACTCGGGCGCGGCGGCGGGCACGGCCGCACCCGCGGCGATGGATGCTGCGGCGGTTCTCCCTGGCGTTGGCCCGGCCCCCGGGCCGATCCAACCGGCCGAACAGGCCGGGCTGCGCGCCGGCTCGGTCGACGACAAGGCCGGCTTCGCCGACTTCCTCCCCTACCTGGCCCGCATCCACGACCTGGGGATCGCCACCCGGGACTTCGACCCGACAGGGCGCATCGTCGTCGCGGTCACCGGGACCACCGGACTGCCGGTGGCCGGTGCGCAGGTGACGGTCACGGCCGACGGCGCCGCGATCGCCAGCTTGCGCACCACCGCCGACGGCACCGCCCGGTTCCTGCCGGCGTTGTACGGCGCCACGCAGGCCACCGAAGCCACCGAGTACACGTTCACGACCGGCGATGCCTCGGCGGTCGCCGCGCCCGGCTCGACGGTCGCACTGCAGGCGGCCGTCGCCGGCGGTGGGCCCGACCCGGTGGCGCTCGATGTGATGTTCCTGCTGGATGCGACCGGGTCGATGGGCGACGAGATCGGCCGGTTGAAAGACACGATCGACGCAGTCGCCGCCCAAGTCGACGGCTTCGACTCGAAGCCCGACGTTCGATTCGCGATGACGCTGTACCGGGACCAGGGCGACATGTTCGTGACGTCGACGTTCGACTTCACCTCCGACATCGGGGCCTTCCGCGCCGCGTTGAACGATGTGGTGGCAGAAGGTGGCGGTGACTACCCGGAGGCGCTCGAGGAAGGTCTGGCGTCGGCGCTGTCCGAGCCATCGTGGCGTGACCCGGCGTCGACACTGCAGCTGGTGTTCCTGGTTGCTGACGCACCGCCGCACATCGACCGCCAGGTGCCGGTCGCCTATCCGGCGGCAGTCGTCGACGCGGTCTCCCGTGGGATCAAGGTTTTTCCCATCGCATCGTCGGAATCCGACGATCAAGCCGAAGCAGCGTTCCGCGAGATCGCTGCGGCAACCGGTGCGCGGTTCGTGTTCTTGTCGTACGGCGCGTTGGGTGCGGCGACCGGCGAGTCGACCGACATCGCCGCGACCGACTACGAGGACCTTCCGTTGGACGCGCTCGTGGTGCGCTTGATCGCCGAAGAGCTCGCCGCGTTGTCGGGCACGCAGGTCGAGGTCCCACCCACCACGCTGCCACCTGTCACCAACCCGCAGGGGCAGTAGCAACCCGGCCGCCGCTGTCTACAGCACGATCCACTGGCGGCGGTCGAGGAGCTCGCGAGCCGCATCGAGGTGCCCGGCATGGCACGCCGTCTCGGTGATCATGTGCAGCATGATGAACCGCAGATCGGGGAAGTCGCCGCCCCACTCATCCCACGCCGGGTCGCGTTGACGAGGCGCCGTGTCGAGCGGGGTGGCGGCGATGATCTCGTCGGCATGGCGGATCTCGTCGCGGTACAGATCGAAGACGGCTTCGGGTGTCTCCTCGGGCTCGACGTGCCAGTCGGCGTCGGGCACGTCGGGAAGAAAGCCGAGCGGTTCGCCACCGACGATGCAGCGGAACCAGTAGTGCTCGTCCGACAAGGCGAGGTGCTTGACCATCCCCAGACACGTCCAGCCCGATGGCAGCACCGGCTGCCGGAGCTGCTCATCGGTCAAGCCCTCGAGGATCCCCACTACGTGCCTTCGCTGGGCGTCGAGGTAGCGCTGCAGCAGTTCGGGCTCGCCGGTCATGCACACCCGCTCGGGGTTTCGCCGACCACCGTCGTGCGATGCAACAGGCGACGACTTCCGTCGTAGTCGTTGACGGCGAGATGCAGCAGGCAGCGGTTGTCCCAGATGGCGAGGGTGCCCGGCTCCCACCGGAGCCGGCAGGTGAACTCGGCCTTGATGGCGTGGTCGAACAGATGCTGCAACAGTGGTCGTGACTCCTCGACGGTCATATCGACGAAGCGCTGCGTGTACACCGGATTGACGAACAGCGCCTTCTTACCGGTGACCGGGTGCACGCGCACCACCGGATGCACGATCTCGCAGTCGGCACCCGGGTCGTTGCGGGTCATCACGATGGAGCGACTGACCGCCGCGGTGGCGTCGGGCCCCCTCGTGCCGTGTGGCCACGCCGTGTGAATGGCCTGCAGCGGGTCGAGCAGTCGTTGCATGCCGATCGACAACGTGTCGTAGGCGGCGTACTGGCTTGACCACACGGTGTCGCCGCCGACCTCGGGCAGCTCCAGTGCGTACAGCAGCGTGAGGCTGGGTGGTTGATCGAGGAACGAGAAGTCGGAGTGCCATGTGCCCCCGAACGTCGAGATGCGTTGCTCGTCGGCTTCCTTCAGCACGGCCACGACATCGGGATGCCCGGCCAACGGGGCGATGTACGGCACCCGCAGCACCTCGCCGAACCGCCGGGTCAACTCCACCTGCTGTTGTGGTGTGAGGTGCTGGTCGCGCACGAACAGCACGCCGTGGTCGGCCAGCGCGTTGCCGATCGCCGTCATCGTCTCGGGTGACGGGTCGCCCAGATCGATGCCGTGCACCTCGGCGCCGCACGCGGGCGCGACGGGACGGATCAACGCGAGCGCGGTCATTCGACCCAATCCGCGTCGTGACCCGTCAGGCACCGCCTCAGCTTCGTCGTTGCTCGTCGCACCCGCCCAGGTTGCCCGCTGCGACGCGACAGTGCAAGGCCGGCGAAACGTCATCTCCAGGTGAACGTTCGCTCGTCCCAGCTGACGCGAAAACCTTTCTGCCTCCAGTGCCGTCAGGATCCCTTCCCGGTTGGCGGTCCACACGTAGTACGTCGGGCCATAGACTTGTCGCAACCCGACGCCGAACATCACGGCAAGCGCTCGTGGGCGCAGGCCGAACGTGACCGTTCCTGCTGCGACCTCCGCGTGGCCATCGGGGTCGTTGCCTCCATGGGCCCGAGCCAACCGGGAGAGGTTCCACTTCCGACCCAGCGCTTGCCGGGCCGTGCACTGTCGCGTTCGACCGACACGTGGGGCGCGGGAGTCAGCACCGTGCCCGTCAACTGATTGCGATGAGGAGGCAGACGAGACGTGTCGCCGGCGCCAGAGGATTCCGATGACGACGATGGCGGATGGGACCACGAAGACCTCGAACAAGGGGAGCATCGTCCAGCCGGATTGGCGGGCGAACACGATCACCAGGACCGTGCCGATGACAACGTTCCACACGATGATGAACCAGATCGTGGCCCGCGGCGGCGAGTGTCGGTGCGGCGGCGAGTGTCGGTGCGGAGTCGCTACGTCGCCACATTGCCTGGTGAGATGCGCCGACGCGAGCGCGGTCATGAGCCGCGCCCCAGGACCTCATCGGGCGCTGGTTGTGGGTGGGCCGGTGGTCATGATGGTTCCGTCGGGGTAGGTGATGGTGAGGTTGCGGTGGTTGTCGATGGTGAGTTGCCATCGGCCTTCGTGGACGAGGTGGTGGTGTTTGTGGCAGATCGGGGCGAGGTTGTCGATGTTGGTGTTTCCGCCGTTGCGGTACCAGCGCAGGTGGTGGATTTGGCAGTGGTCGTAGGCGACGGTGCAGCCGGGGATGGCGCAGTGGCGGTACATGGCGCGTAGGGCGCGGCGTTGGGCACGGTTGGCGATGCGTTGGGTGCGTCCGAGGTAGAGCGAGACACCGTCGGCGGCGACGATGATCGGGGTGATGTCGGCTTGGCAGGCCCAACGCCGCAACGTTTCGGTGGGGAGATCGAGGGGGATGCCGCAGTTGGTGATCGTGTCGGGGTGTTCGCCGTCGAGCAGGGTGTTGAGGTCGATCAGTACGGACATGTCGATCCGCCCCGTTGAGGTGGCACCGCGACCTTGTGTCAATGCGTCGAGGGCGAGTGCTTGGAGGTGGTGCAGTTTCAACTGTGGGTCGGTGGGGCAGGTGTCGGGTTGGGTGTCGTGGAACAACGTTTCGAGGGTGTTGCGGAGCCGGGCGGCGAGCAGGGCACCGGTTTCGGGGTCGAACTCGCCGCGCAGGCACCACATTCCGGTTTCGCGGTCGGTCCAGGTGCGCAGGCTGGTGTTGCGTCGTTGTTGTTGCAGTCGGTCGATGCCGTCGTCGGTGTGGATGCGGCGGACCTCGGCCCTGACGGTGCGGGCGAACTCGTCACGCGGTAGCTGGGTGGCGGCAAACGCGAGGATGTCGCCGCGTTCGGCGAGCCGGTCGCGTTGGTCCGGGGAGAGTTGGCGCAATGCTCGGGTGACGACATCGACATGGCCGCCCGACGCCTCACCGGCTGCCAGCGCATCACCGAGTTGTGGGATCACCGTCGTGGTCGCCGCCCGTTCGAAGCTCTTCGACGCCTCCGTCAACGCGATCCGGGCGGCGTCGGCTGTCACACGTTCGGGAAACATCGATGGTGACAGCGCGGCGAGTTCGTTGAGTCGGCGGGCAGCAGCGATCTCGATCGAGTCGAGCCAGCCACGCTCAGCCCGGCCCTTTCAGAGCCAATACCATTGCTTTGAGTAACTATACTGGGGTATTTAGTGAAAAAAAATTAGTAGCTATGGCTGGGCATCGATTTAATCCAACGCCTTATATTGAGATTAGCGCAGTTTGCACCCATCCTGATCATTTGGGTAAGGGTTATGCTTATCAGCTATTGCGCGAACAGATTAAGCGAATTTTAGATAAAGCACAAATTCCCTTTCTGCATGTTAGAAATGATAATGTGGCTGCAATTAAACTTTATCAAAAAATAGGTTTTGTTATTAGAACAGATATGATTGCTTATGTGGTGCAAAAAATTGCTTAATCATGAAATGTAAAACTTTTCTACTTA
>JANPOJ010000108.1:0-19842 GCA_031427935.1 Ilumatobacteraceae bacterium
GAGCCCAGCCACCGACCACGCGACCGTCGACCCAGATCGTCGGGCCGGCGTTGCCGTTGCGGTCGAACACCGGCCCACCGAACGCCGCGAGGTCGCCGAGATACCACTCCCGTTGCTTCCAACCCATCGTCGTGGAGTCGAGGGCGGGCAGGAAGGCGACCCACGGCTCATCGGACTCGGCATCGACATCGACATCGTCGTCGAGGTCTGCGTCGACGTCTTCTGCCGACACCCAGCCGGTGCCGGTGTCGAGCTCGACCTCGATCGCCCCACTCGCGGCCATGGCGCGCTTGGTGGTGCCGGCCGTCCAGCCCATCCACCACTGCACGTCGGCAGCGGTTGCCGGGCCGAAGCGGTCGAGGTAGCAACGCGCCAACTCGGCGGCCGACGTGTCGGCGTGGGCGCCGGCGAGCCCTCCCGGCACCCACACGTCCGTCACCGACCAGCTGTACTCGGAGGTGTTCCACGACCCGCCCGGCCGGCCGCGTACGATCGCCCCGTCGAACCCGAGGTTCAGCATCAACCGCGTGTGAGCTCCCTGCGTGGCGGCGTACGACTTGCCGACGGCGAGGTGCAACTTGGCCGTCAGGGCCGGAACCGCCTTGCCGAGCTGACGAGCCGTTGCCTCGCCCATCGATGTCAGCGCGGCGAGCGTGTCTGCCCGTGCTGTCGCTACCCACGCAGCGCCATCCGTCGCGACACCGCTGTCCTCGACCAGCTTGGCCAACCGTAGCCACTCTGTCGTCGCCAGCCCTGCGGTGCACGAGGCATGCGCCCACCGCGCGGTGCGCGGCGTGAACACCCACAAGGTTCGCCGCATGGCGTGATGACGCACGATCGTCCGATCGTCGTACAACGCTGCCGACACCGCCTCGATCGATGGGTGCACCATCCGGGCCACCGCGGAGAGGTACACCGTCGACGGATCGGACGAGTGCAACGCGACCAACGAGTCGGTGATCGCGGCGACATCGTCGGTGCGAGCGGTCGGCGCCAATCGGTGCCGCGTCGCCATGCGGGTGCGCCGACGCGCGTCGGTGAACCTGCGTCGGGCGGAGATCACTCGATCGTCCTACCGGTAGGTTGCGCATCGGGGTTCGTGCGTGGCACACTACGATTCATGCGTGCCGGAATCATCTCGATTGTCGTAGTACTCATGTAGATGCACGCTCACATACGCGTGCATCTTGGCCTCCCACCCGGGAGGCCGTTTGGTTTTTCGGGCCAAGTTCTGGCAGCAAGTTCACAAGGGAGACGACAGATGAAGATCACAGGGGCGCAAGCCCTGATCAAAGCCCTCGAGATGGAGGGCGTGGAGGTCATGTTCGGCCTGCCGGGTGGCTGCATCCTGCCTGCCTACGATCCTTTGCTCGACTCGTCCATCCGCCACATCCTCGTGCGTCACGAGCAGGGTGCAGGGCACATGGCCGAGGGATACGCCCATGTGACCGGTCGCCCCGGCGTGGCCATGGTCACCAGCGGGCCGGCGGCCACCAACATGGTCACGCCGCTGTGCGATGCCTACATGGACTCGATCCCGATGGTGTGCATCACCGGCCAGGTGTCGACGACGGCGATCGGCACCGACGCCTTCCAGGAGTGCGACACCGTGGGCATCACTCGCAGCGTGACCAAGCACAACGAACTGGTGATGTCCGCGCAGAACCTGCCGATGGCCGTGCGCCAGGCATTTCGGGTCGCCACGACCGGTCGGCCCGGCCCGACGCTGATCGACGTGCCCAAAGACGTGCTGCAGAACTCGATGGAGTGGTACTGGCCGACCGACGCCGAGGTCATCGACAGTCTCCCCGGCTACCGCCCGAACACCAAGGGCCACCCGCGCATGATCAAGGAGGCGGCCAAGCTGATCCTCGCTGCCGAGCGGCCCGTGCTCTACGTCGGTGGCGGCATCTTGAAGGCCCGCGCCGCGGAGGCGCTGCGCGCCCTGGCGGAGATGACCGACATCCACGTCGTCACCACCTTGATGGCACGCGGCGCGTTCCCCGACGATCACCCGCTGTGCCTCGGCATGCCGGGCATGCATGGCAACGCCACGGCGATCACCGCGCTGCAACGCAGCGATCTGCTGATCGCCCTTGGGGCGCGCTTCGACGATCGCATCACCGGCAAGGTGTCGACGTTCGCGCCCGACGCCAAGGTCATTCACGTCGACATCGACCCGGCCGAGCAGGGCAAGGTGCGCCGGCCCGACGTGCCGATCGTCGGCGACTGCCGCCAGGTGATCGAAGAGCTCATCAAGGCGATCCGCGAACTGCTCGACGGCGGTGCCGTTCAAGCCGACATCGGTGCGTGGAAGAGTCGCATCAGCGGCTGGCGCGAACAGTTCCCGCTGTCGTACGAGCAGAGCGAGCCCGGCGAGGCGTTGAAGCCGCAGTTCTGCCTCGAGCAACTGCGCGACAACGCGCCCGAAGGCACGATCCTGGTCAGTGGTGTCGGCCAGCACCAGATGTGGTCGTCGCAGTATTGGAGGTTCAACGAGCCCTACACGTGGGTGAACTCCGGCGGGCTCGGCACGATGGGCTTCAGCGTGCCGGCGGCGATCGGCGCCAAGGTCGGCCGCCCCGACCGCACGGTATGGGCCATCGACGGCGATGGCTGCTTCCAGATGACTGCGCAAGAGCTGGTCACGGCCAGCGTCGAGCGCATCCCCATCAAGGTCGGCATCTTGAACAACAGCTACCTCGGCATGGTTCGCCAATGGCAGGAGATGTTCTACGACGAGCGGTACAGCGAGGTGTACCTCTCGCCCGAGCTGCCCGACTTCGTGAAGTGGGCGGAGGCCATGGGCTGTGTCGGCATCCGTGTCGACTCGCCCGAGGAGGTGCAACCGGCGATCGACAAGGCCAACTCCATCGACGATCGCCCGGTCGTCGTCGACTTCAGGGTCGATGCCCGCGAGAAGGTGTTCCCGATGGTGCCGGCGGGTCTGGGCAACGATGAGATGATCCTGCCCGAGTCGCAGATGGCCAGAAAGGGTGCCCTCAAGTGAGCACCGACATGAACCATCACATCTTGTCGGTGCTCGTGCAGAACCGTCCCGGTGTCCTGGCGCGAGTCGCCGGGCTGTTCGCCAGGCGCGACTACAACATCTTCTCATTGGCCGTCGCGCCTGCCGAGGAGGCGGGCTTCAGTCGCATCACCATCGTCGTCGATGTCGACTCCGCCCCGCTCGAGCAGATCACCAAGCAGCTGTTCAAGTTGATCGAGGTGGTCAAGATCAGCGAGCTCGATCCGCGCCGTTCCGTCGAGCGGGAACTGCTGTTGGCCACGATCCGCGTCAGCCCCGAGCATCGCGGCCAGATCGTGGAGCTGGCCACGATCTTCGAGGGCAAGATCCTGGCCGTCGGCACCGAGGCCATCACCATCAGCCTCGACGGGCACCCCGACAAGCTCGACGATTTTGAAGAGTTGCTCAGCGGATATGGCATCGTGGAGCTGCAGCGCACCGGCCGGGTGGCGCTGCCCAAACTCGATCGTGAGGCACGTCTGCGTGCCGCGAACTCCAATTCCAAGAAGAGCGACTACGGAAAGGCTGGCTGAGATGGCCGCGAAGATGTACTACGAGGCGGACGCCGATCCGTCGATCATTCGGGGTCGCAAGGTGGCCATCATCGGCTACGGCTCGCAGGGTCACGCGCATGCGCTGAACCTGAAGGAGTCGGGTGTCCCCGTCGTCGTCGGCCTGCGCGAAGGCAGCAAGTCCGCCGCCAAGGCGCAGGCTGCCGGGCTGACGGTGATGGAGATCGGGGCCGCCGCCAAGTGGGCCAACGTGATCATGCTGACCATGCCCGACACCGAGCAGAAGGCCACGTACGAGGAGTTCATCAAGCCGCACATGCGCAAGGGCAAGGCGCTGGCGTTCGCGCACGGCTTCAACATCCGCTTCAAGCGCATCCGTCCGCCGAAGACCGTCGACGTGATCATGATCGCGCCGAAGGGTCCCGGCCACCTCGTGCGCCGCACGTACACCGAAGGCGGCGGTGTGCCGTGTTTGATCGCGGTCCATCAAGACGCCACCGGTGGTGCCCACGCACTCGCGCTCAGCTACGCCGAGGCAATCGGCGGCGCTCGCGCCGGCGTGATCGAGACCACCTTCAGCGAAGAGACCGAGACCGATCTGTTCGGCGAGCAGGTCGTGCTGTGCGGCGGCCTGACGTCCTTGGTGCAGGCCGCGTTCGAGACCCTGGTCGAGGCCGGTTATAAGCCGGAGATGGCCTATTTCGAGTGCTTGCACGAGGTGAAGTTGATCGTCGACCTGATGTACGAGGAAGGCATCGCCGGTATGCGCTACTCGATCAGCGACACCGCCGAGTACGGCGACGTCACTCGCGGCCCGCGCATCGTCAACGCCAAGACCAAGCTGGAGATGAAGAAGATCCTCAAGGAGATCCAGAACGGCAAGTTCGCCAAGGAGTGGGTGGCCGAGAGCGAGACCGGTCGTATCAACTTCAACGGCCTGCGCGAGGCCGGTCGGGTGCACCAGATCGAAGAGGTCGGCGCCCGCCTGCGAGCGATGATGCCGTTCCTCAGCGCGGGTCGCCAGAAGGTTGCCGACGTCAGCGGCGGCTGATCTCCGCCCATGGCAGTTCTTCGGTCGTCGCGGCCGGGCGTCTGCCCGGCCGTCAGCCGGGGGTCCGGTCGGGACGACGCTTGCCCGGTCCGCGCGTCAACGCAGGAGCGACCAGGCGCACAGAATGACGAGCGCCGCCGATCAGGTAGATATGGCGCATGATGTCTGTGTCAGCTCGGTGAATGACTGGCGTTCTGTGACTGGCGTTCTACGCGCTGACACAGACGAGCGAGAACTTTCGCCGAGAGGCAGTACGGCGCACTCTGAATGGGCTTGTCCAGCGCGAGGGTCGATTCAAGGTCGACGAGTTGTCGGCCGATGGTCATGTTCGGAGCGTTCGACCAGGAGATGACCTGGGATCGACGTATTGCAGCGTGACATGATCGGAGACGACAGCATTCCCACCTTCACGCGACGCTTCACATGCCAGCCGTCGTCGAATGCTGCGATCGAGCAGCGGGTCGCAATGATGATCGTGCCGTAGATGGCGAGCATCACCACGAACCCGGCGAGGGCATGCAACGACCAGCCGAACGAGCCGACTAGTTGGCTGGCCACCAGCACCACCGGTCCCGCTGCGGCGAGGATGCACAACACCCGAACGGCGCGTCGCCATTCGGGGCGGTTGAGGGCGAACCCGCCCCCGACGACGGTCGGCATCATGATGGCGCCGGCGCCGACGAAGAGCGGCAGGAAGCCGATGCCGCCGAACACCCTGGCCACGGTCAAGGTCCATCGCCGCCTCGCACGCCGTCGGGCGACGGCGGCGATCGATTGCATGACGCCGAAGATGGTGAAGGCGAGGACGATGAAGATCGTCCCGTTCCATGTGAAGTCGGGATCCTCGGCGATGAGGCGCATCCAGGCCCGGGCGATCACACCGAGCGCGGGTCCACCGAACAGTCCGAGGGCGAGGATCGGCAACGTGCGCGATCGCACGCGCTGGGCCTTGGAGGTCGGTGCTACTGCAAGGTCTGTCATGGTGACTACAGACGGACGAACCACCGGATCGGGTGACACCGAAGCGGATATGGTTTGGTCGAACCGCGCGGCATGGGGGGACAATGACACTGACTTGGGAAGAGGCGTGTGCGCGGGTGTGCGCGCCCGGCTCACCGTTCGAGATCGTCGAGGACGAACACGGCAACCGTCGCTTCAAGAACTCTCCACCCAACCTGCGCGCCGTGTTCGACATCGCACGCGATGGTGGCGACGACATCTTCATCGTCTACGAAGACGAGCGCTGGTCGTTCAACGCCGTCTTTGCCCAGGTTGACGCCATCGCCGACGTACTGGTCAGTCGCTATGGCATCGGCAAGGGCGACCGCGTAGCGATCGGCATGCGCAACTACCCCGAGTGGATCATGTCGATGCTGGCCATCATCTCGATCGGGGGCGTGTCGGTATCGCTGAACGCCCTGTGGGTCGAGGACGAGATCGACTACGCCCTGGCCGACAGCGGTGCCGCGTTGCTGATCGCCGATGTCGAACGGATCGGCCGCTCGATCACTCCATGCCGTCGGCTGGGCATTCGCATGCTCGAGGTACGTGCCGACCAGCCATCGGCGCACGATGTCGATCAGTGGGACGAGATCGTCGTGCCGGGTGCGGCCATGCCGGCGGTCGACGTCGGCTGGGACGACGACGCGACCATCCTGTACACCTCCGGCACCACGGGCCGGCCGAAGGGCGCGGTCTCGACGAATGGCGCGATCGTGTCGTCGGTGTTGGCGTTCGCCAGCCGGGCCGCGATCGACGCCGTGCGCGCCGCGGCGGCGCTCCCGCCGGGAACCGAGCCATCCGAACCGACTCCACTTTCGTTCATCTTGATCGTGCCGCTGTTTCACGTCACCGGCTGCGTGCCGGTGCTGATGAGTTGCATCGTCACGAAGTCGAAGCTGGTGGTGATGTTCCGCTGGAACGCGGAGAAGGCCCTCGAACTGATCGAGCGTGAACGGGTCACCAACTTCATCGGCGTGCCCACCCAGAGTTGGGACCTGGTCAACTCGCCGCAGTTCAACGACTTCGACACGTCCAGCCTGCGGGGGGTGGGCGGCGGCGGTGCACCAGCGCCGCCGGCGTTGGTCGAGCGCGTGGCCGGCAGTGTCAAGAGCGGCGGGCCCACCCTGGGGTACGGCATGACCGAGACGAACGCGTATGGGCCGAACAACACCGGCGCCGACTACCTGGCGCACCCGACATCGACGGGCCGGGTGATGCCGATCATGCGCATCGAGGTCCGCGATCCGCAGGGCCGGCAGGTGCCGACCGGCGAGCGCGGCGAGATCTGGTTCAACGGGCCGATGTTGATCCGTGGCTACTGGAACAAGCCCGAGGCGACCGCTGAGACCATCGTCGACGGTTGGTTGCGCAGTGGCGACATCGGTCGTGTCGACGAGGACGGCTTCTTCTACGTCGAGGATCGCCTGAAGGACATGATCCTGCGTGGCGGTGAGAACGTGTACTGCGCCGAGGTCGAAGCGGCGATCTACGAGCACTCGGCCATCCACGAAGCCGCCGTGTTCGGGATCCCCGACGAACGCCTCGGCGAGGAAGTCGCCGTCGCGATCCACCTGGTTGAAGGCGAGACGTTGACCCCCGACGAGTTACGAGCGTTCCTGTCGACCAAGATCGCCGCGTTCATGATCCCGTCGCGGATCTTGATCGTCGACGACCCCTTGCCGCGCAACCCCGCGGGGAAGTTCCTGAAGCGGCAACTGCGTCAGGACCTGGTGTTGCCGAAGATCTGTTGAATTCCGACTTGATTGGTCGGGATTTACGTCTGTAGCGTGACCCTCCATGAGTGACGCATGGGGTTTCGAGACACGCCAGATCCATGTCGGGGGAGATCCCGACCCAACGACCGGCGCTCGCGCCGTGCCGATCTATCAGACGACCAGCTACGAGTTCCGCGACTCGGCGCATGCCGCCAACCTGTTCGCCCTCGCCGAGGTCGGCAACATCTACACGCGCATCATGAACCCGACCCAGGGTGCGCTCGAAGCGCGCCTGAATGCGTTGGAAGGTGGCTGCACCACCGCCATCGGCATCCCCGGCACGCTGGTTGTCAGCTCCGGCCAGGCTGCCGAGATGCTGGCCATCACCACGATCGCCGAAGCCGGC
This sequence comes from Ilumatobacteraceae bacterium, assembly GCA_031427935.1. Classification (GTDB taxonomy): domain Bacteria; phylum Actinomycetota; class Acidimicrobiia; order Acidimicrobiales; family Ilumatobacteraceae; genus JAENVT01. The sequence continues at coordinate 7,715 of JANPOJ010000108.1, forward strand.
GATCACGTCGTGGCGTCGCCGTCGTTGTACGGCGGCACCTACAACCTGCTGCACTACACGCTGCCCAAGCACGGCATCGAGATCACCTTCGTTGACGACCCCGACGATCTCGAACAATGGCGTGCCGCTGTCAGGCCGAACACCAAGCTCTTCTTCGGCGAGGTGCTGTCGAACCCGAAGAACGATGTCTTCGACATCGAAGGCGTGTCGAAGGTGGCACACGATGCCGGCGTGCCGTTGATCGTCGACAACACCGTGCCGACCCCGTACCTCATACGACCGATCGAGTGGGGTGCCGACATCGTCGTGCACTCGCTCACCAAGTTCATCGGTGGCCACGGCACGTCGATCGGCGGTTCGATCACCGACGGTGGCACGTTCGATTTCGGCAACGGCCGGTTCCCTAACTTCACCGAGCCCGACCCCAGCTATCACGGCCTTCCGTACTGGCCGGCGCTGGGCCACGGCGCGTTCATCTTGAAGGCCCGCGTGCAGGGCTTGCGCGACACCGGCGCGGCGGTCTCGCCGTTCAACGCCTTCTTGTTCCTCCAAGGGCTCGAGACACTGAGCCTGCGCATGGAGCGCCACTTCTCGAACGCCGCCAAGGTTGCCGAGTTCCTGCAGGGTCGCGACGAAGTGGAGAGCGTGATCTGGGCCGGCCTGCCGTCGAGCGCGTGGCACGAGCGGGCCAAGAAGTATGGCCGCGACAAGGGCTACGGCTCGATCCTGGCGTTCATCATCAAAGGTGGCAGGGAAGCCGGCACCCGATTCGTCGAAGCACTCGAACTGCACAGCCACGTCGCCAACATCGGCGACGTGCGCAGCCTGGTCATCCAGCCGGCCACCACGACGCACAGCCAACTCACCGAGGAAGAGCAGGCCTCGACCGGTGTCTACCCCGGGCTCGTGCGTCTGAGCGTGGGGTTGGAGTCGATCGAAGACATCATCGCCGACCTCGAAGCAGGCTTCCGCGCCGCCAAGGGGTAGTTGCTCCCGTGTTCTGAGAAGTGTGCGGGTTCGACGCCGGACGTCTGGAGTGAACCCACACACTTCGCCCAGATCGGCGCGCTGTGCCGATGCCCCATTGGGCTGACGGTGTGATGGCAGCAAGTCTGCAACTGCCAGAGTGCCCCCACGGGAGGGCTGCGACTGGCGCGGATCGGCAGTTTGGCGCAGTCTGATCACAATCGCACACTCCCTGGGGAGTGCGCGAGATCGGCTCATGCAGGCCGGCCGACCTCATCAGTGGACCGGCACACAGTGCTTGGTGCCGTTCTGCTTTTCGCAGAGTGCTTCCAGCTCGCCGTCGGGGCGGGGAGCGAACATCGGACCGGACTCACACCGCTCCGGCCGAGAGTGCATTGTGAGCCGCATCGCGCGGTGGTCGCGACACCCGACTCACGTCGGTCCGGCCGACAGCGCACTGTGAGTCCTGTTGAGCGGCTCCCGCGATACCGGACTCACACCGCTCAGGCGACCATCGAATCGATCTCGGCTGCCGCGGCGGCGTACACGTCGATCCGGCGTTGCTCGTCGTGCAATGCAGCGACCAAGCCGGTGATCAGGCGTTCCCTCAACTTGTCCGCAGCCTGAGCGGCTCGATACGACCGGGCGATCTCCAACTGGATGGCGGTCGCGCCTTGGCGTTGCGCCCACGATGTCATCGTCCCCGGCTTGGTGGCTCCGAACCCGCGATTGCCTCCATCGGGGTCGACGGCGACCCTGGCGGCCTCGAGATGCGCGGCAACGCGCAGCGCCAATGCCATGGCTGCGGGCGAGCCGTTTCCGCAGCCGATGATCACGTCGGCGCCGTTTCCGTCCTTCATCCCGTGGAGGTCGAGGTAGATCGTGCGCTCATCGACGTGGCCGAGTTTTTCGAGTTGCGCCTTCAGCGGGTGGTACTCGTCCCAGTTGGCATCGCCCATCATCGGCACGCTGCGCGTGACGGCGATCTTCGAGCAGCCGACCGCAGCGCTGAGCGCCATCGCCAATCCACCCGTTCCGGCGTCGGTGTTCTTCCACGTGCCGTCGCGTTCGTGGTCGACGGCGTGCACGGCACCAACCGCGAGCGGGCCGCGCCAGTCGATGATCCACCGTGGGCCTTCCTTCGGGCCGCGATTGGAGTTGGCAGTGAACGGGGCGTTGAGCTCCGCCCATTGACGCACAAGGGGATTCTGTCTGAACAACATGACGTAGCTGTTTCGGCGGATAGTCGCCGTTGCTTTAGCCCTCGTCGTCGCGCTGGTCGCGCAGGAACCGCTCGAATTCGGCAGCGAGATCGTCGCCGGTCGGGATCGCGGCCTCGGAGTGCTGGTCGTATTCACGCTCCAGCATGGCAACGTACGCAGTGGCCTGTTCGTCGTCGGCGACGGCCTCGTCGTGCAGCACTCGGCGCCGCGCAGCCTCGGCAGCAAGGCGGGCGGTGTGCACCGGCATGCCCAGCACGTGATGGAGGTGTTGCAGCAGAGCGATCGACGACTGTGGATGCTGAGCATTGCCGAGGTAGTGGGGAACGCCGACGCGCAGCGACACCGCTGGCATGCCGGCTCGATCCAGGCGCTCTTGCAGCACGCCGACGAGGCCGGTGATGCCCTGATAGCGCGGCGCCGACAAGCCGAGGGCGCTCAGCAGGTCGGGGTTGGTGGTGCTGCCCACGACCAGCGGTGGCCGCGTGTGCGGGATGGTGTCGGCGACCGCGCCGACGGTCACCACCACCTCGCACTTCGACGCGGTGGCGACCTCCAGCACACTCTCGGCGAAGGTGGCGTAGCGCAGGTGTGGCTCGACGCCGGCCAGCACCACGAGATCATGTGGGGAACCGGTGAAACGGGCGAACCGGAACTCGTTGTCGGGCCAGTGAATGTGACGCATCTCGTCCTCGTCGAGCTCGACCAGTGGGCGCTCCTGCGTGAAATCGAAGAACGGGTCCGGGTCGATCGATGCCACGATCGGGGCGACGCGATCGACCACCAGTTCGTTGATGGCCGTGGTGGCGACCTCGGCGATGTCGAACCAGCCGCGCAATGCGAGCACCATGATCGGCCTGTTCAGCGGGGCGACGCCCTCGAAATGTGTCGACAGAACGTCGCTGACGTTCACCCGCCGAGCTCCTTGACGACGTAGTCGATGCAGTCTGTCAGTAGCGCGATGTCGTCGGGTTTCACGGACGGGAACATGCCGATGCGCAGCTGGTTGCGGCCGAGCTTGCGATAGCTGTCGGTGTCGACGATGCCGTTGGCGCGCAACGCCGAACACACGTCGTCGGCACGGATCGCGTCGTCGAGGTCGATGGTGCCGACGACCGCCGAACGCTGTGCCGGATCGACGACGAACGGGGTTGCATACGCGGACGATGTTGCCCAGTCGTAGAGGTGGCTCGACGATGTGCGGCAACGTTCGACACACCACGCCAAGCCACCGCTGTCGAGCATCCACTGCAGCTGCTCGTTGAGCAGCACGAGCGTGGCCAACGCGGGAGTGTTGTAGGTCTGGTTCACCAACGAGTTGTCGAGTGCGATCTTCAGATCGAGCGAGGCAGGCATCCAACGGCCCGACGCGTCGATGGAGCGGATCCGCTCGATGGCTGCCGGCGAGCATGCTGCCAGCCACAGCCCGCCGTCGCTGGCGAAGCACTTCTGCGGGGCGAAGTAGTACACGTCGACCTCGGTTGGCGACCACGGCAACCCGCCGGCTGCGGAGGTCGCGTCGACCACTACCAACGCTTGGCCGCTCGGTCGCTGCAGCTTCATCGACACACCGGTCGACGTCTCGTTGTGGGTGAGCGCGACCACGTCGACGTCGGCGGCGCCCAGACCGATCGGTGGATGCGTGCCGGGCACGCCGCGCGTGACCGCCGGATCCTCGATGTGCGGCGCCGCTTTGGCGGCCTCGGCGAACTTCGAGGAGAACTCGCCGAAGACGTAGTGATGGCTGCGGCGCTGGATCAGGCCGAACGTGGCGATGTCCCAGAACATCGTGGACCCACCGTTGCCCAGCACGATCTCCCACCCATCGGGCAGCGAGAAGAGCTCGGCGAGGCCGGCGCGGACCGTGCCGACGAGGTTCTTCACCGGCGCCTGACGGTGCGAGCTGCCCAGCAGGTTGCTGTTGGCCTTGGCCAGGGCGAGCGCCTGCTCGGGCCGGATCTTTGACGGACCGCACCCGAACCGTCCGTCGCTGGGCAGCATCGAACGGGGGATGTCGAGCATCGTGGGGGTGGTCGTCACCCGTCCAGTCTCGCCCGTCAGGGCCGATGGACCAACGGACCCGAGTCGAAATGTTGCGTCGAAATGTCGCCGGTCGTGACCGGTGTGCCGCAACTAGCATTCGTGGCGAAACTCCACCGAAGGGCTCATCAGTGAACCGCACGTCAGCACGTCTCGCCGCCATCGCCGAATCGGCCACGCTCGCCGTCGACGCCAAAGCCAAGGCACTGAAGGCCAAGGGCGAGAACGTGATCGGGTTCGGGGCCGGCGAGCCCGACTTCCCGACGCCCGACAACGTCGTCGAGGCCGCCGTTCGAGCGTGTCGCGACGTGAAGAACCACAAGTACACGCCTGCAGCCGGCCTGCCCGAACTTCGCGAGGCCATCGCGGTCAAGACGCTGCGCGACTCGGGCTTCGCCTGTCAGGCCAGCCAGGTGCTGGTGACCAACGGTGGCAAGCACGCGGTGTTCACGGCGTTCGCTGCGCTGTGCGATCCGGGCGACGAGGTGATCTGCCCCGCCCCGTACTGGACCACCTATCCCGAAGCGATCACCCTCGCCGGTGGCGTTCCGGTGATCGTGCAGACCGACGAGACCTCCGGCTTCAAGGCCACGATCGAGCAACTCGATGCCGCGTTGACCCCACGAACCAAGGTGCTGCTGTTCGTCAGCCCCGACAATCCCAGTGGTGCAATCTACGCACCCGAGGAAGTCGACTCCATCGGTCGCTGGGCGGTCGACAACGGTGTGTGGGTCCTCACCGACGAGATCTACGAGCACCTCGTGTACGGCGACAACCGGTTCGTCAGCATGCCGACCGTCGTGCCCGAGTTGGCCAACCAGTGCGTCATCGTCAACGGTGTCGCCAAGACCTATGCGATGACCGGGTGGCGTGTCGGCTGGATGATCGGGCCGAGCGATGTGATGAAGGCAGCGATCAACTTCCAGTCGCACAGCACGTCCAACGTCGACAACGTCGCCCAGGTGGCCGCGCTCGAGGCCGTCAGTGGCGACCTCTCCGCAGTGGCGATGATGCGCGAGGCGTTCGCCCGCCGCGCTGTCACCATGCACAACATGCTCAACGCGATCCCCGACGTCTCGGCGATCGTGCCGCAGGGGGCGTTCTATTGCTACCCGAACTTCTCGGGGTTGCTCGGCCGTCCGCTCGGTCCCAACGGCACCGTCAGTGCCACCACGATGGACCTCGCGGACAACATCCTCAGTGAGGCCAAGGTCGCCTTCGTGCCCGGTGAGGCGTTCGGTACGCCCGGCTATGCGCGGTTCAGCTTCGCGATGGCCGACGCCGACATGGAGGAAGGCATTCGCCGCATCCACGAATGGGTCAAGGTTTGATGAAAGTGGTAGCGATCTGCTACCAAGCTGCGTAAGATAGCCGCATGTCGGTGAACATGCACATCCGCGACGTGCCGGACCACGTCCACGAGGAGTTGCAACGCCGCGCCGTGGCGGCCGGGATGACATTGCGTCAATACACCGTCAAGGTGCTCGACGAGCACGTCGCAGTGCCAACGATGGACGAGTGGATGGTACGGATGGCTCGACGTCGAGCACGCTGGCTTGGCGAGGATCGCAATGTTGTTGTCGACGCCGTCGCCGCTGTCGAAGCCGGACGCGACGACCTGTATGGCCACACCGGTTGACGTCGGCGTCGTCGACGCGTCAGTGGTTGTCGACCTCCTCATTCGGGATGCTGCGACCTTGCCGTCCGATTGTGAGCTCATCGCCCCAGCTCACCTCGATGCCGAAGTGCTGTCTGCTCTGGCGAGGCTGGCGCGAGCAAACACGCTCAGCACGGCCGCGGTCGATGACATGCTCGAGGGTCTCTCTGAGCTTCCGATCCAGCGCATTCTGCTCCCCGGGTTGTTGGCGCCGGCGTTCGACCTACGCAACAACTTCTCCGTTCATGACAGCCTCTACGTAGCACTCGCGCAAGTGATGGACGCCTCACTCATCACGCTGGACCATCGCCTTGCGGCTGCATGTCGCCAATTCAGTGTTTGCAAGGTGCGGTAGTCGTGGACCGCTAGCGCCACCAGAGTTGGTGGTGTGTCGCCAGGCCCGTCAGCACGACGAAGCAAAGGCATTCGGCGACCTGTTCGCACGTGCCCAACACGTCGCCGCTGATGCCGCCGATCTTGCGCATGGCCAGCCACCGCACGGCCACGATCGAGCCGACCATCACCGCTGCCAACGGGGCGACCCACCAGCCGACGGCAATGGCGGCCAGCGCGAGCCCACCGACCATCCCGGTGATCGCTCGGGATCGCGTGGTTGCCTGCCCGTAGTCGGCGCCGAGACCCTGGTGTGTCGCCAGCGGTGCGGCGCCCATGAGGCCGACCGCCGCGCCGCGTGCTGCGGCGTGCGCGGCAACGGCCGAGGCGAACATCGTCGCCGGGCCCGGCAACGAACCGAGGCAGACGATGCGCACGACGATCGAACTGCAGAGTGCGGCCACCCCATAGCTGCCGTGGCGTGAGTCCTTCAGGATCTCCAAGCGACGCTCGATCGTCCAGCCACCGCCGAACGCATCGGCCACATCGGCGAGACCATCCTCGTGGAACGCGCCGGTGATCAGCAGTCCGACGACCACGGCGATTGCGGCAGCCACCAGCGGAGGAACCACGTGCCACAGGCCGGCGGCAGCCCCGCCGGCGGCGGCACCGATCAGCGCACCGACCAGCGGGAACCATGGCACGCTGGCGGCCACATCGGGTTCGCGACGCAGCCGGATGGGGATGCGCGTGAGGAACTGGGTGGCGGCGAGCAGGCCCGTCAGCCGAACCACTCCCCGAACGTCGCCACCTCGGTGATGCCCGCGCACGCCATCGCCACTAGCGGCACCGCGGCCATCGCACCCGAGCCCTCGCCCAGCCGCATCTCCAGATCCAGCAACGGCTGCTTGCCGAGCCGCTCGAGCAGGCGTCGGTGGCCGGGCTCGGAGGAGCAATGACCGACCAGGCAATGGTCGATCGCACCGGGTCGGCTCAGCGTGAGGGGCAACGCCGACGCGGTGACGACGTAGCCATCGAGCACCACCGGCAGGTTGCGGAGCCTGGCAGCGACGATGGCCGCCGACATCGCCACGAGTTCGGCGCCGCCCACCTCGCGCAGCACTTCCAACGGATCGATCACCCCAGCGATTCGCTCCACCGCCTGCCGAACAGCCTCGCGCTTGCGCGACAGGCCCTCGTCGTCGACGCCGGTGCCGCGGCCGACCCAGGCCTCGATCTCGCCACCCGCGAGCGCAGCGGCGACTGCTGCGGCAGCCGTGGTGTTGCCGATCCCCATCTCGCCCAGAACCAGCAGATCGGCATCGAGTTGCTCGACCGCGTGCCGGCCGGCGGCGCATGCTTCCTCGAAGCGCTCCGGCGACATCGCCGATTCGAAGCGGATGTCGCCGGTCGGTCGGCCGACGCCGACATCGATGGCATCGACGGTGGCGCCGGCGACGACGGCGAAGGCACTGACGGTCGACTTGCCGGCGCGGTACGCAGCGAGCATCGCCGCGGTCACGTCGACCGGGTACTTGCTGACACCTGCCGCGGCCACCCCGTGGTCGGCGGCGAAGATCAGCGCGGCCGGCCGGCGCACCGCCGGGGTCGGGGTGCCCTGCCACTCGGCGACCCACGCGGCGACCTCGTCGAGACGCGCCAGAGCGCCCGCCGGGCGGAGGATGTCGGCAGCGCGGACACGCACCGCCTCGGCAGCATCGTGGTTGCCAGGCGGCAGGGTGGCCAATGCATCGGAGAGCCAGGTCATGACAGTTCCTTCCATGGGTCCTCGAGCCGTAGTGCCTTGCCGGCGACCATCAACAACGTGGTGGTCGCGACCGCGGCGATCAACTGGTTGGTGCGCCCGAGGTCGTCGCGGTATCGACGGCCGAGATCGGTCTCCGGGTGAACCCCCAGCCCGACCTCGTTGGTGATGACCACGCTGGGCCCTCGGCGTTCGTTGAGCGCGGTGGCGACACCCGTTGGATCGACGTCGCCGCGGTGATGCAGTTCGTTCCCGACCCACACGGTGACGCAGTCGACGATCAGCATCACGTCGGCCGGCGCGCCGGCAATCGCCGCGCCAAGGTCGAGCGGTGCCTCGATGGTCGGCCAGCCGGGCCGGTCGCTCTGGTGACGGGCGATGCGTTCGCGCATGTCGTCGTCGAATGGTTCGGCCGTGGCGATCAACACGACCTCGCCGTCGTGCCGTCGACCCATCTCGACCGCCAGCGCCGACTTGCCACTGCGCACCCCACCGATCAACAACGTGACGTTGGCCACGTCAGTACTCGATGCCCTTCTTGGCGGTGATGCCTTGGTCGTAGGCGTGCTTGATCTTGCGCATCTCGGTGACGGTGTCGGCGATCTCGACGATCTCCCGCGGGCAGTCGCGCCCGGTCACGATGATGTTGACGTTGGCGGGTCGATCGCGCAGGGCGTCGACCACCGCGGCGGTGTCGATCCAACCCCACGTGCACAGGTAGGTCAGCTCGTCGAGGATGACCAGGCGGTGCTTGCCTTCGGCGATCAGGTCGGCGGCGATCTTCCACGCCTCCTGAGCCACATCCTTGTCGTGGTCGAGGTTGGTCGAGTCCCACGTGAACCCTTCGCCGAGCGAGTGCCACTCGACGCCGAGTTGCCGGCCGATCTTCTCCTCGCCGACCTTCCACTCACCGCTCTTGACGAACTGCAAGACGGCGACCGGCCAGCCCATGGCGACCGAACGCAGCATCACCCCGAAGGCTGCACTGCTCTTTCCCTTCCCGTCGCCAGTGTTGACCAGCAGCAGCGAATCGGCTCGTGCGAGCCGCTGCGGCCGCGGGTCTTGGGTGGGGGGAGTGTCGGTCATGGAGTGGTGAGCATACGCAGCCCACTGCTAGCGTAAGCGCCGTTCGGCTTGCCGAATGTATGGAATCCAGCGAAGTCCGGTGAGATCCCGGCACTGTCCCGCAACGGTGGTTCGTGTTCGACACGACGAGTCCGGTCGCCTCGTTCTGTACGCGTAACCCAGACCCTCGAGGCAAGGGCGGTTCGCGGTGGACCTCCCACCGGTTCCCTCACTTGTCCTCCACCACTATGGAGGATTTTCATGAAATGGACCCCGTTCCCGGTTGCCCTGGCAGCCGTGATGTTGCTCGGTGCGTGCGGTGACGACAAGGCGGCCAGCGATACGTCGCCGGCCACCGTTGCGGTCACGACTCCCGCGGTCGAAGCGTCGACGACTTCGACGCTGCCGGCTCCCAGCAAGATCGTCAGCCTGTCGCCGACCGGTACCGAGATGCTGTTCGCCATCGGTGCGGGCGACCAGGTGGCCGCAGTCGACGATCAGTCGAACTATCCACCCGAAGCGTTGCAGAAGCCGCACGATCTCTCCGGCTTCCAGCCAAACGTCGAGGCGATCGCCGCGCTCAAGCCCGACCTCGTGGTGATCGCCGACGACTCCGCCGGATTGAGCAAGCAACTCGAGGCGCTCGGCCTGAAGGTGTGGAGCGGTCCCGCGGCCACGACGTTCGACGGCGTCTATGAACAGATCGAACAGCTCGGCGCTGTCACCGGTCACGTTGCCGATTCCGCTGCGCTGGTCCTGAAGATGAAGACCGACATCGCTGCAGCGGTGAAGGATGCACCGAAGCCGGCGACGCCGCTGACCTACTACCACGAACTCGACAACACGTACTACAGCATCACCGAGAACACGTTCATCGGGCAGGTCTATTCGCTGTTCGGCCTGCAGAGCATCGCCGATCTGCAAGAGGTCGACAGCGACTACCCGCAACTGTCGGCCGAGGCGGTCATCTCCGCCAACCCCGACTTCATCTTCCTCGCCGATGGAGCGTTCGGTGAGTCGGCCGAGACGGTGGCGGCGCGGCCGGGCTGGGGATCGTTGAAGGCTGTGACCAACGGCAACGTCGTGGTCGTCGACGGCGACATCTCGTCGCGTTGGGGACCGCGCATCGTCGACTACATCAAGGCCGTCTCGGTCGCCGTGGCCAAGGTGGCGGTGTCGGGCTGACGTGAACACCGCGACTCGCCGACGGTGGTGGATGATCGCTGCCGTCGGCGCGTTCGTGGTCGCGGTGATCCTGGGCGTGATGATCGGGCCGGCGGGCCGCGTGTCGTCGGCGAACTGGGACATCATCTGGAACGTCCGCATGCCGCGGGTCGCGCTGGCCGGCATCGTCGGAGCAATGCTGTCACTGGCCGGGGCGAGCTATCAGGGCGTGTTCCGCAACCCACTGGTCGACCCGTACCTGCTGGGTGTCGCCGCAGGCGCGGGACTTGGCGCAACGATCATCTTCGCGGTTGGCCGAGACGCGACCAACGGTTGGCTCGTCGATCCGCTTCCGCTCGTGTCGTTCGCCGGCGGGCTCCTGGCGGTGATGATCACGTACCTCGTCGGCGCTGCGTTCGGCGCATCGCGATCGGGAGTCACGCTGGTGCTCGCCGGCGTCGCCGTCGTGTCGCTGTTCACCGCAATCCAGACGTTCGTGTTGCAGCGCAACAACGACGTGATCCGCGAGGTGTACTCGTGGATCCTCGGCCGCGTCTCCAATGCCACGTGGGGCGATGTCCGTCTGGTGCTGCCATACGTCGTCGTCAGCTCGGCGGTGTTGCTGTTGCACCGCCGCCATCTCGACCTGTTCCGAGTCGGCAACGACGAGGCCGCATCACTGGGTGCCGACGTCGCCAGGATCAGGATCGTCATCGTCGTCGCCGCCACCATGGGCACTGCCGCGGTGGTCAGTGTCAGCGGACTGATCGGGTTCATCGGCGTGATCGTGCCGCACGCCGTACGGATGCTGGCCGGTGCGTCGTACCGCCGCGTGCTGCCACTGAGCCTCATCGTCGGCGCCACGTTCCTGATCCTGGTCGACATCCCCGCTCGCGTGCTGCAGGATCCTGCGGAGACCCCGATCGGCGTGGTCACGGCGTTCTTCGGCGCACCGTTCTTCATCCTGTTGCTGCGCAGCAAGCGGTCGCTGGTATGAGCTCGGTGCGGCTGGAGGCCGTCTCGGTGAGCTACGACCGACGCGTTGCACTCGCCCCGTTCACCAGCGACGTGCGGTCCGGCGAATGGCTGTGCTTCATCGGCCCGAACGGCGCCGGCAAGTCGAGCCTGCTCCGCGCCATTGCAGGCCTCGTCCCGCACGACGGGATTATCGCTGTCGACGGTGCACCGCTTGCGATTCGCTCAGCCCGTCGTCGCGCCACGTTGGTTGCCTACGTGCCGCAGTCGCCCGTGATGCCCGACGACATGACCGGGTTCGAGTACGTGTTGCTGGGGCGCAGCCCGTACGTGAGCTACTTCGGCCACGAGTCGCGCCACGACCGGGCAATGGTCGGCAACGTGCTCGATCGCCTTGATCTCGACCCCTTCGCCGATCGCCAGCTCGGCACCCTCAGCGGTGGCGAACGGCAGCGCCTCGTCATCGCCCGCGCCTTGGCCCAAGAGGCTCCGGTGCTGCTGCTCGACGAGCCCACCAGTGCTCTCGACATCGGTCACCAACAGCAAGCCCTCGAGCTCGTCGACCGGTTGCGCCAGGAGAACGGACTGACCGTGTTGTCGGCAATGCACGACCTGACTCTGGCCGGTTTGTACGCCGATCGATTGGCGCTGCTCCACGAGGGACACCTGGTGGCCATGGGCGACGCGGCCCACGTGCTGCGCGCCGAGACCTTGAGTGAGTTCTATGGCGCGTCGGTCACCGTGCACCAACAGTCCGACGGCACCGTGGTCGTCGTCCCCCGCCGAACCGCGCAGCGAGACTGACGTCAGCCGAGTTGTCCTCCGGGCGAAGTGCGTACTTTCGGTGAGTACAGGTCGCGCTGAAAGTGCGCACTTCCTCGTCAGGTCGTCAGGACGACGGCACGAACCAGGTGTCGCCGTCGAGGATCCGATCGGCCTGCGC
>JANPOJ010000109.1:0-1689 GCA_031427935.1 Ilumatobacteraceae bacterium
GTCGCTGATCGAGGACAACGACTTCCTCGATCCGACGCAGCCCGAATCGCTGGTGTACAAGGTGAACGGCGACAGCCGGATTCTTGCCGGTGCGATGTACATCGCCAGTGCCCGACCGACCGACGATCCGACCTTGGTGAACTTCGCCGGGCCACTCATGCAGTGGCACAACCATGGCAACCTCTGCTGGGCGACAGGTCCTGATGGCAAACCACGCGTTGTCGGCATCACCGATGCGAACGGCAACTGTGCCAACGGCGTCAACACTGGCGGCCAGAACCCGATGGTTCACGTGTGGATCACTCCGCATCCCTGTGGCGTGTTCGCCGCGCTCGAGGGCGTCGGCGCCGGCCAAGCAGCGGTGCCCGACGATCAACGCCTCGATCTCTGCAACCAGCCTCACAGCCACACCACCGCCGCAGTGGCGACCAAGCCCTACGACCCGACACAGCCGATCGATCTCGGCGGTGTCGCCGGCGTGACGCCGGAGCAGCAGGCTGCTGCCGAGAACCTCGTCGCCCTCAACATCGTCCGCTTGCCGCAGTGGGGCGACTACAAGGTCGCCGAGGCTGCCGGGTACCACAGCATCGGCGACGGCCTCACCGGGTTCGAGCACTTCATCAAGTGGGATCTGATCAACGACGATGTCTCGCTCGATCCTGATCATCCCGAGAGCCTCGTCTACCAGCCGCAGCCCGACGGCTCGAGGAAGTTGGTCAGTGCGATGTACTTCCTGCCCGAGACCGCGGACCTGAAGGATGTGCCGAACATCGGCGGCGCGCTGATGCAGTGGCACATCCACGACAACCTCTGCTTCACGAACGATCCTGTGGCTCCCCTGGTCCGTGGCGTGACCGATGCCAGCGGCAGCTGCCCTGCGCCGCTGGTCAAGTTGACCGTCGCTCCGATGATCCACGTGTGGATCATTCCCAACAGGTGCGGGCCGTTTGCGGCGCTCGAAGGAATCGGTGCTGGACAGATCGCCGATGGTGCGACACGCTTGTGCGACAGCGCGCATGGTTCCGGCTTCTGACCGAGACGCCTGAGTCTGGCGGCTGACCCGCCGACGTTCGCGGGCCATCACGGGCAAGGAGAGGAGCAGAAACGGCATGTCCATTCCGACGCAGGCACAACTCTTCGAAGAGGTCGATCGCCAGTTCGCCGCAGCGCATCCCGATGCGCCGACCCGTCTCGATCCTGACGACGCTGCTCAGGCCACGTGGGTGGCCCAGTGGCTGGAGATTCGCGACCACGTGCTGAACGAGTGGACCGACTACGTGTTCGCCGAGCACTTCCCATACGCAGGCAAGCTCGATCCCGCCAACCCTGAGCACGCGACGATGATCGAGTACTGGCGCGACATCCACCATCAGATCTGCAACGGCGAAGGTGGGCGATGGTCGTGGAATGATCCTGCACCGCCGGCGGCGGAGCCGTTGAGCGTGCTGGCGGTCGAGCGCGACGATGTGCACGGTGGGTTCGTGCTGGTCTTCTCACGCCCGGTCGAGATCGACGAAGCCGGCGACTTCCTCTGGCCGGGGCGGAACGCACTGCCGGTCGGGGTCAGCGTCGACCGGCGAGCCGACAGCGCTGTCAACGTGCGGGTGACGTTGGAGTCGATGCAGACGATGCGTGAAGACGTGGCCAGACAGATCAACGAAGCCGTGCTGCTGACCGCCGATTGAACAG
>JANPOJ010000110.1:0-1920 GCA_031427935.1 Ilumatobacteraceae bacterium
GCTGACTGTACCGCGGGCGCGTCAACTCTGCCGAACGCGGCGCGCGGCGCGGAAGAGATGCAGCCGCGAATAGTCGTAACGGTTTCCAAGCGCCTCCTTCACAGGCGCAAGCGCGTAGTTCGAACCACTGGCCTTCAGCTCGCGGATGTTGCGGAACAGCGCTTCGACCTCCTGCGGCACGAGCACCGCCGTCGGTTCGTCGAGGATCAAGATCTTGGCGCCCCGAAACAGGACCTTGATGATCTCGACACGTTGGCGTTCCCCGACCTCGAGCGTCTCGATCAGTTCGTGGGGGTTGACGTCGAGACCGTAGGCCTGGCTGACCTCTTGAACGTGCGCCCTGGCTTTGTCGAAGTCGATGCGCCCGCCCCGCGTCGTGGGCTCGGCGCCGAGGATCACGCTCTCGAGCACGGTGAGGTTCTCGGCCAACATGAAGTGCTGGTGCACCATGCCGATGCCGATGTTGATGGCGTCGGTCGGCTTGGCGAACTGCACCTCGTTGCCGAAGACCTTCATCACGCCCTCGTCGGCGGCCTGCATGCCGTAGCGGATCTTCATCAAGGTCGACTTGCCGGCGCCGTTCTCTCCGCAGATGGCGTGGATCTCGCCTTCTTCGACGGCGAGGTCCACATGATCGTTGGCCACGACGCCCGGGAAGCGCTTCGTGATGCCGATCAATTCGATTGCTCGTGCCAAGTGCCCTCCAAAACGCAGCAGCGGGACCGGACTGTAGTCCGGCCCCGCCGTCCTGCGTTACTTCAGATGCAGTTGACGATGGTCAGTTGATCAGGCCTTGGCCGGATCGGTCGGCACGACGATCTTGCCGCTGACGATGTCAGCCTTGTATGCGTCGAGCTTGTCCTTGATGTCGTCGACGAAGCCGCCGGACGTGGCGTAACCGACGCCGTCGGCCGCGAGGTCGTAGCGAGTCGGGCCACCCTTGACGTTGCCGTCCATCTGGGCCTTGATGATCTCGAACACGGCCACGTCGACACGCTTGAGCATCGACGTCAGGATGTAGTCCTTCACTGCCGGGTCGGCGGTGTTGTACTGGTCACTGTCGACGCCGATCGCCCACACCTTGCTGCTCTTGGCCTCACTCGTGGCCTTGGCGGCCTCGAAGACGCCGGCGCCCGATCCACCGGCTGCGCTGTAGACGACGTCGGCTCCGCCGTCGTACATCGTCGTGGCGATGTCGCGGGCCTCGTCGGGTGCGTTGAATCCGGTGAAGTTCGGTGCCTCGGTGATGTATTTCGCGACGACCTTGACAGCGGGGTTCGCGGCCTTGGCACCGGCGGTGTAACCAGCTTCGAACTTCTCGATCAGGCCACCGACGCCCTTGACGCCGCCGATGAAACCGACTTGACCGGTCTTGCTCTTCAGTGCCGCTGCGGCACCGACGAGGAACGAACCCTGCTCTTCGGAGAACACCAGGCCGGCGATGTTTGGGCCGTACGGCGTCGCGCCGGTCGGGTCGGTCGTGAAGTCGAGCATTGCTGAGTCGACGACGCCGAACGTCTTGTCGGGGTTCGACTTACCGACCGTGGCCGCATCACCTTCGAACAGGAAGCCGACGGCGATCACGATGTCGCTCGACTGAGCGGCGAGGTCGAGGAGCTCCTTACGATTTGATCCGTCGGCAATCGGCGATGCCTCGGTGAAGGTGATGCCGAGCTCGTTCTTGGCCTTCTCGACGCCCCTGGCGGCCGAGTCGTTGAACGACTGGTCGCCACGGCCACCGGTGTCGTACACCAGGCCGACCTTCGGGCCGCTTCCAGCAGCAGCCTTGCCGCCGGTCGTGCCGGCAGTGGTGCCGGCAGTCGTGCCGGCAGGAGCGGTGGTGCCGGCTGCTGCCGTGGTGCCACCTGAAGCGGTGGTGCCGGCGGGCGCGTTGGTCGATGTACTGGTGCTGTCGGAGCC
>JANPOJ010000111.1:0-2038 GCA_031427935.1 Ilumatobacteraceae bacterium
GAACGACCGACGACACTCAGCACGCCCGCTGGCAACACCACGACGACTCTTGGGTCGTGTGGCCAATCCGCGTCTCCGCCGCTCGTCGTTGTCGTCAACGCCAGTCACGTCAACAAAACGGGAACATGGTGGACCAACCTCTTGGCAGCGAACGTGCCAGGCGTTAGCTTCGCCGATCCAGTGAATGCGGTCGCACAGGCGCCCGTGTCGCGGGTCCTAGCGCTGGACGGGTTCGAATGCACCGCATCGCTGGTAGCCCACTTCACCACTGGCGCCGCCGTCGAGCCGGCGACGGTAGAAACGCTCCAAGCGTTGGTACTTGGAGCCCTTCCAATCGGAACATCAATCGTGGTGGTCATCGGCAACGACAACCTGTCCAACGCCACAACGCCCGCGACGACGACCTCCGCCGGCCCTTGACACCGATAGCGAACCCCGGAATGGGCAGAGCGTGGAGACTGCGACGATCGGCGGAGCGCGCTTGAAACGCTCGGGGCGCCAGCGGGCAAAGATGAGGTATGAGCCTGTCCGACGGGTCGATGATCGCGGCATCGCTGGCTGATCCCGTTCGGTTTGCAGGCATCTTCGATCGTCACATCGAGCACGTTCGTCGGTTCGTGGTCAGTCGGTTGGGTGAATCACGCGGCGACGATGTCGTTTCGGAAGTGTTCCGGGTCGCCTTCGAGCGCCGTGGGACCTTCGATGTTGCGGCGGTCTCGGCGTTGCCCTGGTTGTACGGGATTGCCACGAACCTGGTTCGACGAGAACACCGCAGCCATGCCCGCCGTCTCGCAGCGCTGGGCCGGGCGGACGGCCGCCGAGAGCTCGTGGGTGACCCACTGCTCGATGTCACGGAGCGCATCGACGCGCTGTCCGATCTCGATGATCTCGGTGCCGCACTCATCTCGCTGAGCGACGGTGAGCGCGAGATCCTGCTGCTGGTCGCCTGGGAACAGCTGACCCCAACCGAAGCCGCATTCGTGCTTTGCATCCCGCCCAAGACAGCGCGCACACGGCTTCATCGCGCACGTCTTCGCATTCGCACCGAACTCGAACGAGACGGTCAGACCGAGGAGGTCACCACCGATGCGAACTGATGAACTACCCGAGGAGTTCGATGTCGATCGCGCAGTGCGCGACCTGCTGCCGGCAATGCCACGATCGCGGGCTTGGGAGAGCGCCAAGCGCGATGAGCTTGTTGCGTACATCTCGTCTGGTAGCGCAGGGTTGCCAGCGTCAACGAGGATCCAAGATTCCGAAGTCGAGGTAGACGTTCAATCGGATGTGATTGACGGGCGCGTCCGGCGGCCGATGAGGTGGGCACTCGTTGGGATCGCTGCTGCGGTGGTGTTGTTCGCAGGGCTCGTACCGCGGTGGCTGAGCACGGAGCCGGCCGCCGAGACACCCGGTGACTCGGGCGCGTCCGTCGAGTCGACGACCGCGATCGTTCCCGACCTGCCGGCACCCTCGCTGCGTCCTGATCGGTTCCCTTTGCTTCCGGCTGACGACTCCCGCGCCGCGGCCTCGACGGCCAACTACGGCGGGCAAGTCGGCTGGGACAATCCAACCAGCGCCGAAGCGCTCGTCGCCCGCCTCGACGGCGACACGATGACCGGGGCCGTGCAGCTGCGAGTACTCGCTACCGTCGACGACAGCATGTTCCCGACCGGGGCGCGGGAGGCGATCAACGTCGCAGGGACTCACATGCAGCTCTACGTCGACGGCGGCGCACCAACGTTGAAGACGGTCGTGCTTCCCGGGACGCCGGCGCTCGCGGCGACAGGTCTCGACCCGGTCTCATTCCTGGAAGCGTCGGGCGGATTCCCGATCCTCGGACCCCGCGTTGGCACCGACGGCGAGGTGACGTTCGCCGTCGGCAAACTACCCGACGGTTATGAGCTTGTCGTTCCGCCATCCCGCGTTCCGCTCGGCTCATTCGACGCTATGACACAGGCTCGGGACGGCGACCACGGCGACGGCATCTCCGCGTGGGTGGAGATACAAAATCCAATCACGGCCTTCGCCACGGCCGGCGATC
>JANPOJ010000112.1:0-2262 GCA_031427935.1 Ilumatobacteraceae bacterium
CCCATTCGCGGATCCGCGAGTCGGCGTCGTCACGGTCCGCCAGCTGATGTCGCACACCTCCGGTTTCACGGCGTCGCGCGGCATCTTCTTCGGCCATGGGCTCGATACCTGGCAACAGGCGGCGAACAACGCGCTGGGCCAAGTGCTGCAGTTCGACCCGGGCACGGCGTTCCAGTACAGCAACACGAACTACTGCCTGCTCGGCCTGCTGTTGGAGTCAATCACCGGCCAGCCGTTCGAGACGGCGATCCGCGAGCGAGTGCTGGAGCCGATCGGCGCCAAGGCTCACCTCGCCCCGACGTTCGACACCCAGGCAGGCGATGCGTTGCACGCATCTGCCGCGGGTCGCAACTACATGGAAGTGCTCGGCCCGGCGGGCGGGTGGGTGGCTACCCCGCTCGACGTTGCCAAGGTGGCGTCGGCGCTGCGCCTGGCGGAGATCGCCCCGGCTGACGGAACCGTGGTGGCCAAGGCCTCCGTCGATGCGATGCGCGTGCCGGTTCCCGTGCCGGTCGAGGACCCGCCCCCGGTCAACGGGTGGAGCTACGGCTTGGGCCTGATCCTGTTCGGCGACGGCTCGTGGGGGCATACCGGGACGATCGAGTCGACGCACGCCGTCGTGGTCAACCGGCCCGATGGGTTGACCGTCTCGGTGTTGGTCAGCGGGAAGGTGCCCGACAACACCGATGACCTCGTCAGTGTGATCGACCTCGCGGTCGTCGCTGCCATGGCGCCGTAGGTACACCGGCTACCTTCCACTGCATGGAGCTCCCGAATGCAGGCTTGTCGTCCGACGCGGTCTTCACGCGGCTCGATGAGCTGAAGGTCGACGATGTGCGCTGGCGCGATGGTCGGGCCTTCACCTTGGTGTACTACGGCGGCGCCGACGTGTTGGCCGTGGCCGAGGAGGCGTATCGCCGCTACTCGAGCGAGAACGCGCTGAGCACCGACGCGTTCCCGAGCCTGCGAATCATTCAGTCCGAGGTCGTCGCGATCGTCGGCGGATGGCTGCAGGCAGGCGACGACGGTGCTGGGTTCATGACCAGTGGCGGCACCGAGAGCATCCTGATGGCGGTCAAGGCGGCTCGGGAGCGAGGGCGCAAGGAGCGAGGCATCACCCAGCCGAACGTCGTGCTGCCCTCCAGTGCCCACGCCGCCTTCGAGAAGGGCTGCTACTACTTCGGATTGGAGAGTCGCCGCGTCGCGGTCTGCTCGGATTGGCGTGCCGATGTCGCTGCGATGGAAGCGGCCATCGACGACAACACCGTGCTGCTGGTCGGTTCGGCGCCGCAGTATCCGCAAGGCGTGATCGACCCGATTCCCGAGATCGCTGCGCTGGCTCATGCCCGTGACATCAACTGTCATGTCGACGCGTGCATGGGAGGTGTCACCCTGACCTACCTGTCGCGCCTCGGCGAGCCGATCCCGCCGTGGAACTTCGAGGTGCCGGGCGTGACGAGCATCTCGGTGGACCTGCACAAGTACGGCTACACGGCGAAGGGCGCGTCGGTGATCATGCATCGCACCAAACGGTTGCGTGGCTACCAGACCTTCGTCACCGACAACTGGCTCGGTGGTGTCTACGGGTCGTCGGGGGTGCTCGGCACGAAGGGCGGTGGCTCGATGGCCGCAGCGTGGGCGGTGATGCACTACCTCGGCAACGACGGATACCTACGGGCCACTGCCGCGGCTCGCGCCGCCTGCCTGCGACTCGCCGACGCGATCGTGGCGACTCCCGAGCTCGTCATCCGAGCAGCACCGGACGTGACGCTGGTGGCGTTCGGCGCTGCAGACGAAACGCGGCTCGACATCTTCGCCGTTGCCGACGCGCTCTGGCGCCGCGGTTGGTACGTCGACCGCCAAGGTCCTCCCCCGTCGCTGCACTGCACGGTCAGTGTCGTTCACGAGGGCAAGATCGAGGCCTTCGTGGCAGACCTACGTGCCAGTGTCGACGAAGTGCTGCAGACGAGCCAACAGGGTGGTCAGAGCACGGCGGGCGTGTACGGCACGATCGAGTAGCGCTTCGCCAGCCGCCGGTCGAGTGAGACGGCACCGACCGCCAACGCCCCGGCTGCCGCGGTCAGCGCCGCAATCGTCACGAGCACCGAGACGTATCCGTTGGCAGCGACGTCGACGAAGTCGTACGGGTAGATGTGGATGATCGCGCCACGCGCCCGCGTCCGCGCGATCCACGACACGGGGAACACCAGCATCTGGGCGGCGTGGCGCTGTCGCAGAACTCGGCGCGGACCGAGCACAAGC
>JANPOJ010000113.1:0-19849 GCA_031427935.1 Ilumatobacteraceae bacterium
TCGGCGCTACCGAGAAGATCTGGGCGCCAAGCTCCGTCATCGGGGCTGGTGCGGTCCATCGACTGGCACCAAGATCTCGGAGCGGAGCGCACTCGTCGCGGTGACCTCGGGATCTGGGCGCCATTGAGTGATCCCGCCTGGTGGAACCGGCGAGCGTGGCACCCAGATCTCCGGAGCGTCCGCGAGCGGCCTTCCCGATCCGAACTGTAGATGTTCCGGTAATCGAGCGAGGCTGGCGAGGAACTGGGCAGCCCCTTGTCGCCACGTAGCCTTCCGGGGCTGCCCGGTCCAACCGAAGCTGTTGGTTGACGGCTGCTGGTTGCGCAGAGCTGCCAGTCGATCTGCCATCGGGCAGATGTTGCCGTTCGGCCGACTCGACAGGTTCACGGCACGTCCTGGCGCGCACGCGACCAAATGAGGTCAGCGAGGGCAGGACCACGTCGCCAGTTCGGCGCCGGTGAGGTCGCGGATCGACACGCCTCGGGTGTTCGAGGTCGTGCGCCGGATGAACAGCTCGAACGGCGGCGCGCCGGTCAGTTCGACGACACCATCGACACGCAGCTCGCCGCGGGACTGCGGGTCGCGCGTACCGTCATCGTGGAACGACCCGCCGAACTCGATCATCACCGTGCTGGCGGCATCGGGGTTGTCGTCGGGTGCGATGGCCACGAGGCGATAGTAGATGGAGTCATCGCTGTAGGTCGCCGACACCACCAGATCGGGTACCCCATCGCCGATCAGGTCGACCAGCACGGCGCTGCCGCGCTGCGGCGGTGGCGCCGGTGAGACGCCGTTGTTGGCCGTGATCAGTTGGATCACGGCCGTGACCGACGGATCGGTCAACGCCACGGGCGTTGCGGTCAGCGGCCGCAACTGCCAGTTCGGCGACTCGACCCAGAGGCCGAGTGGGTCGGCGTTGTCGGACGCGCGGGGCTGGACCGCGATCGGGCAGGTGGGCGAGACCTCCGACGGGTCGAGGGCGCGGACCTGCACGCTGAACTGCGAGCCGACGAAGTTCACGACCGACGACATCTGCGCTGGGCCGAGGCGCAGCTGCGACACGGCATCGCCCTGGTAGACGGCAAACCCGCTGGGCGACACATGCCCAAGCGGGTAGCCGTCGGCGAAGACCATGTGATCACCGACCACTGGGGCCCCGGCGATGATCGGCACCGTCGTGGTCGTGCTGGTCGTGGTGGGTGCGATGGTGGTGGACGTGGTCGTCGATGTCGTCGATGTCGACGCAATGGTCGGCACCGCGGTCGGCAGCGCGGCGACCCCGGATCGGGCGTCCTGCCACTGCGACAGCACATAGGAGACAACGCCACCGGCGACGAGGGCGGTCAGCACGAGGAGCACGATGCCGACGCTGCGATTGGAGCGACCAGCGCGGTATCGGCGCTCGTGGTCCGGATCGGGAGGATCCCACAGATGCGACATGTTCGGCACAGTCTTACGCACCCCAACGCCGAAACCGGCGCACACCCCACTCCTACACTCGACATGTGCCCACCCGTCCCAACGTCGCGCCGTCGCCCGGCTTGCAGCTGACCTGGCTCGATGGCGAGGTCGTGGCCTGGCAGCCCGGACGCGGGGTGTACGGCGGCAACCTGCAGGCCGTCGTCAGTTCGACGTTCCGGCGGCCTCTCGCGTCGCACAATGGGTCGATGCGGGTGGTGCGCATGGCGCTGCCGGGTGGCGAGCAGCAGGTGATGTGCCAGCGCCTGACGGTGGCCTCCTTGGCGGCACTCGGCCAGCTCGACGCCCTCGGCAACGATGTCGGGGCATCGGTCGGATGGCTGGGCGCTGCCTACTCGGTCGCCATCCGGCTGGTCACCGCCGGTCGGGTGCTGCCGCACCTCACCGACACGGGCCTCGGTTGGTGGGTCGCCCGGTGGAAGCCGCTGCGCGCCGACCTCGCCGGGCCGCTTGCCGAGTTGGCAGCGACGCAGCCGCCGGTGGTCGCCGTGGCCAGCCCTGGCTTCACGCCGGAGGAACTGACCATCGTCATCATCGAGTCGTTCGTGGATCAGACGGCGCGATTGCTCCTGGCCGGCGCCGGTTGGCACGCACCCATCACCGACACCCGGCGGGCCACCGCGCGGGCCGCGCGGGCCGTGGCTCGTGCGCTCAGCGCACCTGCAGGCGAGTTCCGGGTCGATCCCGAGCTGGCCGAGTCGCTCGACGATCTGGCGACGATGTTCGACCAGGCCATCCGGCGCGCCGAGGGCGAGCCCGTGGTGCAGGCCAGACTCCGCCTGGCATTGCCCGACGACTCGCAAGGCGATTGGCCGCTGTCGCTCGAACTGGTCGACCCCGACGACCGCAGCCGCTGGTGCACCGCCGACGATGTCGCCGCGGGTGGGCCATCGGCGATCAGCCTCGCCGGGGACGCGCGGTTCATGCCGATGCTCGGCGACTGCCTGGCCACCGCCCGCGTCGACATCGAGATGCTCGCGCCGTGGCTCACCGGCTGGCTTGCCGACCCGCCGGCCGGGATCGACCTCGATACGGCCGCAGCCACGCTCGAGGCGGTCGACGCGCTGTCTGCCGTCGACATCGAACTGCTGACGCCCGAGCGTCTCACTCGTCGATCGGCAACCACCAAGGGGGTCGCCCAGCCGAAGGATGCAACGGGCAGCGGCCGATTCAGCGCGTCGGCGATCATCGACTGGACGGTCGTGGTCGACGACACCCCGGTCGACGAGGCCTTGCTCGAGCGCGCCGCAGCCTCGGGCGCCGGGCTGATCAACGTCAACGGCCGGTGGGTCCGGCTCGACCGCGCCGAGGCCCGGCGCGCCCTCGCCAACCTCGCCGAACATCGCCGCCACCATGCCGAACTGTCGACACTCGAACTGTTGCGCCTCGCCGCGGAGATGGCGGCCGAGGAAGAGGCCAAAGCAGTCGCGAATGCGCCAGACGACAACACACCGGCGATTGCCGCCAGCGGCTGGCTCGGGGACCTGTTGCAGGGGTTACCCGACGCGGCGCTGGCGGAAGGGATCGAGCCGGCCGGGTTCATGGCCACGCTGCGCCCCTATCAACGGCGCGGTCTGGGGTGGTTGCAGTTCCTCCACCAACTCGGTCTCGGTGGATGCCTGGCCGACGACATGGGCCTCGGCAAGACGCCCACCACGCTCGCTCATCTCGCGGGCCTGCCCGGGCCTCACCTGGTGATCTGCCCGCTGTCGGTCGTTCGCAACTGGGAAGCCGAATCCGCACGATTCACACCACTGTTGCGGGTTGCGGTGCACCATGGCACCGGCCGCAGCGGTGCCGCCACGTTCCCCAACGTCGTGGCCCAACACGACATGATCATCACCACGTACCACGTCGCGGCACGCGACATCGACACCCTGAAGGCCGTCGACTGGGCGGTCGTGGTGCTCGACGAAGCGCAGGCCGTCAAGAACCCCGAGACGCGATCCGCCAAGGCATTGCGCACGTTGCCTGCACGACAGCACATCGCCCTCACCGGCACGCCGGTCGAGAACCGGCTCAGCGAGCTGTGGTCGATCATGTCGATGGTCACGCCGGGACTGCTCGGCAACCTCAACCAGTTCCGTCACCGGTTCGCCGCCCCCATCGAACGAAATCACGACCTCGCCGCAGCGGCTGCGTTGCGGCAACTCACCTCGCCATTCCTGCTGCGCCGGACCAAGGCCGACAAGTCGCTGGTGCCCGACCTGCCCGACAAGGTCGAGCAGTTGGCATGGGCGTCGCTGACCCGCGAGCAGGCCAGCATGTACCAAGGCGTCGTCGACCAACTGCTGGCCGACGCCCAGCAGGCCACTGGCATGCGCCGGCGCGGTCTGGTCCTGGCCGCGCTGACCCGCTTGAAGCAGATCTGCAACCATCCGGCGCAGGCGTTGGGGGACGGCTCCCGGCTGGGTGGCAGGTCGGGCAAGTTGACCCGCTTCGACGAGTTGATCAGCGACCTGCTCGATGCCGGCGAGCAGGCCCTGGTCTTCACCCAGTTCCGCGAGATGGGTCTGCTGCTGCAGCGTCATCTGCGGGAACGCTTCGCCTTGCCGACCCCCTTCCTCCACGGCGGTGTGCCGAGGAAGGGGCGCGACCGGATGGTCGACGAGTTCCAGAGTGGCTCGGCCTCGCCACTGCTGCTGGTGTCGTTGCGCGCCGGCGGCACGGGCCTCAACCTCACCGCGGCGTCGCGTGTGGTGCACTACGACCGGTGGTGGAACCCGGCCGTCGAAGACCAGGCCACTGACCGGGCTTGGCGC
This sequence comes from Ilumatobacteraceae bacterium, assembly GCA_031427935.1. Lineage (GTDB taxonomy): Bacteria > Actinomycetota > Acidimicrobiia > Acidimicrobiales > Ilumatobacteraceae > JAENVT01. The sequence continues at coordinate 4,242 of JANPOJ010000113.1, forward strand.
ATCGGCCAGCACCGGTCGGTGTTCGTGCACAAGCTGGTGTGCCAGGGCACGATCGAGGAGCGCGTCGACGCGATGATCAACGACAAGCGCGCCCTGGCCGACGCCGTCGTCGGCACCACAGGCGAGACCTGGCTCAGCGAACTGTCGACCGACGAGTTGCGCGACCTCATCGTGCTCGACCATCACGCGGTGCGAGGCACATGAGCGTCGTCATCACCCCTGGGCCGGCGCACCTCCGGCGTGAACCGACGACGGCTGGTCGCTTGGCCGCCTCGTTGCTGTCGGTCACGGTCGCCGGGCTGGCCGACCCACAGCGCTTCCGGCGCGGCAAGGGCTACCTCGCCGACAACGCCGTGTCTCGTCTCGAACTGTCCGAAGGCGTGCTGCTGGCGACGGTGGTCGGTGGGCGTCCCGAGCCGTATCACGTGACCATCACGGTCGAGATGGTCATGCGCCCCGACGACCTCGGCCAGGTGCTCGAGCGCTCGCACGTCGCCCGCTTGATCCCTCGTGGCGATGAACTGCTGTGCTCGTGCACCTGCCCCGACTGGGACGATCCGTGCAAGCACGCGGTGGCGGCGTTGTTGGCATTGGCGGCCGAGCTCGGCCCACGCCCGGAGTTGCTGGCCACGTGGCGATGCGGCGACCTCGACGACCGGGCACGTCCCAAGGTCGGCTCGCGCGCTCGTGCCGACCGCCACTTGCGCCTCGTTCCGCCAGCCCCACCACCCTCACCGTTCGAGACCCCGGAGTGGCACGGGTTCGCCGGCGACGACCTCGACATCCCCCACTGTGAGGTGCCCACCGAGGCCCTGTCGTTGCCGGCGATGCACCTCGATCGCACGGATCTGGCCGAGGTCATCCGCTCGGCCTGGCACACCCTCGCCCGGTTCAGCCCCGACGCTGACGAACGCTGACGAAAACGCTCAGCTGGCATCCACCTTGACGACTACGCTGTTTCATGCGTTCGACCGCTTCTGGCAGCCCGACGCATCACGAGTCGGGCCCAAGTCGGGACTCGGTTTGTCGATCGTGCAGGTACCGCCGGCGTCACCAATCACCCCGATGGCGGGGCAGAGTTCACGATCGATCTGCCGCTCGCCCGTTAGCTCGAACGACCGAGGCGTGACCCGCCGAACACCGAGACCTCCTGGCGCAACGGCACGAGATCGCGGCGTGGCGCCCGACGGTCGGCTTCGGCCAGTGCCGACGAGGCCAGTTGACGCAGCTCGGCGTTCTCGGCGCGCAGCTGTTCGTTCTCGGTCTCCAGCTGCATCACGCGGCGGATGCCTTCCAGGTTCATCCCTTCGGCAGCCAGTTCGCTGATGCGCCGCAGGCATTCGATGTCGACGTCGCTGTAGCGACGGTTGCCACCTTGCGTGCGCGCCGGCTGCACGAGTCCGCGGCGCTCGTAGATTCGCAGTGTCTGCGGGTGCATGCCGGCCAACTCGGCGGCAACCGAGATGACGTAGACGGCGTGGTTCTGAGATCGCATGGTCATGACTCCAATCGAGTCCGTGGTGAAACGGTAGTCGCTGCAGCAAGGGCCTCGACCGCTGCGCGCTGTTCGTCGTTGAGATGGGTCGGCACCTGCACGTCGACGGTGACGATCAGATCGCCCGCCGCCTTGCTGGTGACGATGCCTTTGCCCCTGACCCGGTGTCGAGACCCGGAGGGTGTGCCCGGGCGCAGCCGCAACATCACCCGCAGGCCGTCGAGGGTCGGCACGTCGACGTCGCCACCGAGCGCCGCCTCGGCGAAGGTGACCGGCACCTTGACCGTGAGGTTGTGGCCGTCGCGCCCGAAGAGGTGATGCGGGGCGACACGGCACTCCACGATCAGATCGCCGGGCGGGCCACCGTTGCGCCCCGGCGCACCGCGACCCTTGAGGCGGATCTTCTGGCCGTCGGCAACCCCGGCGGGGATGCGGGCCTGCACCTCGCGAGCCCGTCGCTCACTGCCCGTGCCATGGCACGTGGGGCACGCATCAGTGATCACCACACCGCGACCGCCACACACGCGGCACGGCGACGAGAACGAGAACAGCCCTTGGTTGTCGTCGATCACGCCGCGGCCACCGCAGTTCGAGCAGACCTTCGGTTGGGTCCCGGGCTTGGCGCCACTGCCATTGCACGTGCTGCACTGAGCGTCGCTGGTGAGGTGCAGCGTGGTCGTGAGACCGGTCGCGGCATCGGCGAAGTCGAGGCTCAGTGTCGCCTCGACATCGGCGCCACGCTGCGGGCCGGCAGAGGCCGATGGCCCGCCACCACGTCGCCCGCGGCCGAACATCTGCGACAGCACGTCGCCGAGACCATCACTGCCGACGTTGAAGTTGTACCCCGACGGCGCGCCGGGACCGCCGCCTTGGAACCCGCCGACGGGACCGAGCTTGCGGACCTCGTCGTACTCCTTGCGCTTGGCCTCGTCGCCCAGCACGTCGTAGGCCGCGCTGACCTCCTTGAAGCGCTCCTCGGCAGCGTCGTCGCCCGGGTGCGTGTCGGGATGGCTACCGCGAGCCAGCTTGCGGTAGGCCTTGGTGATGTCTTTGGGCACGGCGTCTTCGCTGACGCCGAGCGCCTTGTAATAGTCCTTCTCGTACCACTCACGCTGTGCTGCCACAGATCATCACCTCCTCGGTGTGCCTCGTCCGGCTGGCATGCCTCCGGCGCGCCGTCGGCTCAGCCGCGGACCTTGACCATTGCCGGTCGCAGGACCTTGCCGTTCCATGTGTATCCCGATCGCAGCACCTCGCTGACGATCGGCTCACCCTCGCCGGGCTCGTGCAGGACCGCGTCGGCAAGGTGAGGGTCGAACGGCTGCTCGTGCAGGTTCATCGACTCGAGACCCTGCTTCTTCAACTCGCTGAGCATCAGGTTGAACAGCGGTTCGATTTCGGCGGGGTGTTGTAGGAACGCCGCTTCACAGGCATCGAGCACCGGCAACAGTGCCTCGGCCAATCGCCCGGTCGCCCGGTCGATGTCGTCGGCGCGCTGCGTCGACAACCGTCGGCGATAGTTCTCGAAATCAGCCGCAATTCGCTGAGCCCGATCCATCCACTCATCGCGCTCGAGGAGTGCGACCTCGAGCTCGGACGGTTCGGCAACGTCGTCCGGTGTCTCTTCGACGTCGGTGACAGGCTCAGCGCTCGGATCTTCTCCGGTGACAGGACCCGCCGCCGACGGAGGCGACGGGTGCGCGGCATCGCTCATTGCGCAGGATCCTCTTCCACGATCTCCGCGTCGACGATGTCGTCGTCGTTGCTCGCCCCGCCACCGGTCTGGCCGGATGCCGACGTGCCGGCCGCGTTCTCGTCGCGTGCGGCGTTCTCGTACAGCTTCTGGCTGAAGGCCTGGCTAGCGGCCATCAGCTTCTCGTGGGCAGCGCGGATCACATCCATGTCGTTGCCGGCGAGCGCAGTCTTCAACTCGGCCAGCGGTGCTTCGACGGTGGCCTTCTCGGCGGCGTCGACCTTGTCGGCGTTGTCGCGCAGCACCTTCTCCATCTGGTAGACCAGCGAGTCGGCGTTGTTGCGGATCTCGGCTTCCTCACGACGCTTACGATCATCTTCGGCGTGCGCCTCGGCATCGCGGATCATCTGATCGATGTCGCGCTTGTCGAGCGTCGATTGACCGGTGATGGTCATCGACTGCTCCTTGCCCGTCGCTCGATCCTTGGCGCTGACGTGCACGATGCCGTTGGCGTCGATGTCGAAGGTGACCTCGATCTGGGGCACGCCGCGCGGCGCCGGCGGCAGGTCGACGAGCTGGAACTTGCCGAGCGTCTTGTTGTACCCGGCCATTTCACGCTCGCCCTGCAGCACGTGGATCTCGACACTCGGCTGCATGTCGTCGGCAGTCGTGAAGACCTCGGTGCGCTTGGTGGGGATCGTCGTGTTGCGCTCGATCAACTTGGTCATCACGCCGCCCTTGGTCTCGATGCCGAGACTCAGTGGGGTGACGTCGAGCAGCAGCACGTCTTTCACGTCGCCGCGCAACACGCCGGCCTGCACCGCTGCGCCGACCGCGACGACTTCGTCGGGGTTGACGCTCTTGTTGGGCTCCTTGCCGGCGAGGCTGACCACCAGATCGACCACGGCGGGCATGCGGGTGGAACCGCCGACCAGGATGACGTGGTTGAGCTCGCCCTTGCTGATCCCGGCATCCTTCAACGCTTGCTCGAACGGAATGCGGCAGCGCTCCATCAGGTCGGCCGTCATCTCTTGGAACTTGGCGCGGGTCAGCGACTCGTCGAGGTGCAGCGGCCCTTCCGCCGTGGCGGTGATGAAGGGCAGGTTGATCTGTGTCTGTTGCACCTGGCTGAGCTCGATCTTGGCCTTCTCGGCAGCTTCCTTCAGGCGCTGGCCGGCCATGCGATCGGCCGCCAGGTCGACGCCGTGTGCGGACTTGAACTGCTGGACCAACCAGTCGATGATCCGCTGATCCCAGTCGTCGCCACCGAGGTGGGTGTCGCCGTGCGTGCTCTTGACCTCGAACACGCCGTCACCGATCTCGAGCACCGACACGTCGAACGTGCCGCCACCGAGGTCGAACACCAGGACCTTCTCGTCCTCGGCGCCCTTGTCGAGGCCATACGCGAGGGCCGCGGCGGTCGGCTCGTTGATGATGCGCAGCACCTCGAGACCGGCAATGGCGCCGGCTTCCTTGGTCGCCGTGCGCTGGGCATCGTCGAAGTACGCGGGAACGGTGATGACGGCCTGGGTGACGGTGTCGCCGAGGTACGCCTCCGCATCTCGCTTCAACTTCATCAGCGTGCGGGCGCTGATCTCCTGCGGTGTGTACTGCTTGCCGTCGATGTCTGGGCTCTTCCACGACTCGCCCATGTGCCGCTTGATGCTTCGGAACGTGCGGTCGGAGTTCGTGATCGCCTGGCGCTTGGCCACTTCACCGACGAGCACCTCGCCGGCCTTGGAGAACGCGACCACCGAGGGGGTGGTTCGAGCGCCTTCGGAGTTGGGGATGACGACCGGGTCGCCACCCTCGAGGACGGCAACGACGGAGTTGGTGGTGCCGAGGTCGATTCCGACTGCCTTGGCCATGGGGGTGCTCCTTGTTCAGGTGTAATAGACGTGGACGGCTCAAACTTGAGTGAACGTGACGCAAGTTTACGGGAGCGTCCCAGGCCCACGCAACATTGACCGAAGAAAACTTGAGTCGAATGCACTCAACATCATAAACTCCTGTGGTCCTCGCTCCCCGGCACCCTGGCTGCCCCCACCCCTCCCGAATCGTCCGTGACGAAACTCGCTCGCGGCCCCGCGATGATCTGGGCGCCAGTCGCCGGACAACGCCCAGGTCGCTGTCGAGCGTGGCGCCCAGATCCGAAATCGGCCGGATCGGTGGAGGGCGGGTTTCGTCACGGACGATTCACGAGGGTTCGAAGCGGGGGGATGCGAGAATGCGGCCGTGCTGACCGAGCAGCAACTCGATTGCTTCAACACCCAGGGTTTCGTGATGGTGCCCGACGTGCTGAGCGCGCAGGAGGTCGCCACGCTGCAGCAGGGCGTGTGGCAGACCGTTCCGTCACCGCAGCAGTACTTTGCCGATCCGGGCGCGTACACCCACCTCACCGACAACCCGTTCTCCGGCCTGAACAACTTCCCGTGGGCCTCGCCGGTGCTCAACCGCCTGGTCGCCCACCCGCGGATCGTGTCGATCGTGCGCCAGATCCTGGGCGTCGACGACATCCGGCTCTACAAGGGCGAGCTGTGGGCGAAGTACGCCGGCAACACCGACTACGACCAGCACCACCATCGCGATTTCGGCAACCACACGCTGGTCGTGCCCACGGTGGAACGCCGTTGGATTCAGGTCACCACGTTCATCTACCTCTGCGATGTCGATGACCACAACGGCGCGACTGCCGCCGTGCCGAAGCAGCATTCGGCGGACATCCCCCTCGGTCAACGGCTGGTGGCCCCAGGTGAGCTGCGCGACGTCGAGGTGCTGGCCACCGGCAAGGCCGGCACGATCCTGGTGTACTCGACCGAGGTCTTCCACCGAGGGACTGCGCTGACAGGCTCAAACGCCTCGCGCTTCACGGTGCTGGCCGACTACAGGGCCGCTGACGCGACCTGGACCAGCAAGCAGGCCTTCGGACACCACGGGAACCGCCCCGAGATGATCGAGTTCGTGACCAACGTCGACGCCGACACCCGCACCCTGCTCGACATCCCAGCCCCCCGCCATCCGTACTGGACCGAGCAGACCATCTCCGACATGGAGGTGCGCTACCCAGGCATCGACATGACCCCGTACCGCGCCGCGCTGACGTAGCCGAGCCCAAGCAAACCCGGCATTGGTGTATGATTGGTGTATGTCGCGCACCAACGTGGATATCGACGACGATGCTTGCGCGCAGGTCATGCGCATGTACAACCTGGACTCGAAACGCGAGGCCATCAATCTCGCACTACGCAAGTTGGCCGTCATCCCGATGACCAAGGCCGAAGCAATGGCAATGCGAGGTTTCTGGAAAGACCGTCGTGACGACGATCCAATTGTTCTGGACGACGACGCTCTGCATCACTGGCGGCCAGATGCTGATTGCTGACACATCAGCGTGGATCGAATGGCTTCGCCAGAGGGAGAGCGCCGCAGATCTTGCGCTCGACGCCGCTTTCGAGCGAGACCTCCTCGTCCTTGCCGAGCCGGTCAAGGCCGAGTTACTGATCGGCGCTCGTGATCGCGCCGAGCTGGGCATGCTCCGACGTCTGCTGGAGACGGTCGACCTCGAACTCGTCTGTCCACGCGACGACTTTGAGTCAGCCACCGAGTTGTTCCACACCGCTCGCCAACGAGGCACCACGGTTCGCGGCCTCACGGATTGTCTCATCGCGGCGATGGCATTGAGGCTCGACCTGCCGATACTCCATCATGATCGAGACTTTGCACGACTCGCGCCGATGATCGAGCTACGACAGGCGCCGGGCTCGCTCGTCTTGAACTGACCAGCCCAATCGAATAGCGACTGGGCGACCGAAGGTTCCGGATCCGTCGCCGCACAATCCTGTCGACGCCTCGAAGGCGTCGTATCGTCGGGTCGCATGGCAACGCTGCAACTCGAGGGCGACCCCTCCGATGTCGGAATGTCGGCGGAGCGGTTGGCCCGCATCGATCACCACTTCCGCAAGTACGTCGACGACGGGCGACTGCCGGGCTGGCTGATCAGCGTCAGCCGGCACGGCAAGCTCGTGCACCTGTCGACCTATGGCCAACGAGACGTCGAGGCGTCGGCACCGGTCGAGGTCGACACCCTGTGGCGGATCTTCTCGATGACCAAGCCGATCACCGCCGTGCTGGCCCTGCAGTTGTGGGAGGAAGGCGCCTTCGAGCTCAACGACCCGGTGTATCGATACATCCCCGCGTTCAGGAACCAGAAGGTGTGGCGGGCCGGCAGTTCGACCGCACCGATCCTCGATCCGGTGGTCGAGAAGATGCGCCTGTGGCATCTCCTCTCCCACACCAGCGGCCTCACCTACGGGTTCATGTTCGCCCACCCGGTCGACGAGCTGTATCGAAAGGCCGGGTTCGAGTGGGGCATGCCACGCCACCTCGACCTCGAGGCTGTGGTCGACCGGTGGGCCTCCCTGCCCCTGCTGTTCCAACCAGGCACCGAATGGAACTACTCGGTCGGCCTCGACGTGCTCGGGCGCGTGCTGGAGGTCATCACCGGGCAGCGCCTCGACGACCTCATGCGCACGCGATTGTTCGAGCCACTGGGCATGAACGAGACCACCTGGTTCGTCGATCAGGCCAACGCATCCCGCCTTGCAGCGCTCTACGGAGCCGACCCGCAGACTCGCAAGGCTGTGCGGATGGAAGCGATGGACCGTGGCGCGCTGCGCGAACCGAAAGCCCATGGCGGTGGCGGCGGTCTGGTCAGCTCCGCACACGACTATCACCGGTTCACCCAGATGCTGCTGCGCGGCGGCGAGCTCGACGGCGTGCGCATCCTCGCCCCCGGCACGGTGAAGTACATGGCCAGCAACCACCTGCCTGGAGGCGTCGACCTCACCGCCTTCGCCCGCCCGCTGTTCGCCGAGACGACGTTCGACGGCGTGGGCTTCGGCCTCGGCGTCAGTGTGACGATCGACCCGGTCAAGGCTCGGGTGCCCGGCAGCGTCGGCGAGTTCGCCTGGGGCGGCGCCGCCAGCACCGCGTTCTGGATCGACCCGGCACAGGACCTGACCGTGCAGTTCTTCACCCAACTGCTGCCCAGCAGCACGCATCCGATCCGCAGCCAGCTCAAGCAGCTCGTGTACCAGTCGATCATCGCCTGACGTCGTCGTCGGGTCGCCCGCTACTGTCCCGGGGATGCAGCTCTCCGACCTGTTCATCTTCACCGAGCCACAGCAGGGCGCCTCCTACGACACCCTGCTGGCCCTGGCCCAGCGCGCCGAGGCCCTCGGGTTCGGTGGCTTCTTCCGCAGCGATCACTACCTGGTGATGGGCGGACGCAGCGGGTTGCCTGGGCCCACCGACGCGTGGGTCACGCTCGGCGGGCTGGCTCGCGAGACATCGACGATCCGATTGGGCACGTTGGTCTCACCGGTCACCTTCCGGGCCCCCGGGCTGCTGGCGATCAGCGTGGCGCAGGTCGACCAGATGAGTGGCGGGCGCGTCGAACTAGGCATAGGCGCCGGTTGGTACGAGGCCGAGCACACCGCCTACGGCTTCGACTTCCCCGACACCCCGACACGCTTCGACAACCTCACCGATCAGTTGGCCATCATCGACGGCCTGTGGAACACCCCGGTCGGCGAGACGTTCAGCTACACCGGCACCGTGCACAGCGTCAGCAACTCGCCGGGCCTGCCCAAGCCCGTGCAGCGTCCACTGCCGATCATCATCGGTGGCAGCGGGCCGACGCGCACGCCGGCGCTGGCCGCGCAGTACGCAACGGAGTACAACGTCGCCTTCCACTCGCTCGACACATTCATCGCACGCAAGCAACGTGTCGAGGCCGCGTGCACGGCGGTCGATCGTCAGCGCCCGCTGCGCTACTCGATGGCACTGGTGGTCTGCGCCGGTGCCACCGAGGCCGATGTCGTTCGTCGAGCGGCCGCAATCGGCCAGGAGCCGGGGGAACTTCGCAAGAACGGTGCGGCGGGATCCGCTGAGGAGACCGCGGCAACGATCCGCGGCTTCGTCGATGCAGGCGCCGAACGGATCTACCTGCAGGTGCTCGACGTCTCAGACCTCGATCATCTCGATTTCATCGCCGGCGAGGTCGCCCCGCTCCTGACCTGAGACGGCGAACGCAGCCCACGACCGGTTGTCGTGCGTCGACCGGTCGGCGTACATCAGTTGGGCGGCGAGACCGTGCTGGTCGAGCACGTCCAGCATTGACGCACCGCGGACCATCACTGCCTTCGTCCACACTTCGGCCCACGCCGCAGTTCCGGCGACCACCGTGACCGCGACGATCTGGCGGGCGTGGCGTGCGGGCTGACCCGTGGCCGGGTCGAGAAGGTGGTGCACGGCCTCGCCGGTTCCACTGTGCCAGCAACGGCGCAGCGTGCCCGATGTGGCAACGCCACCTTGCAGCATCCTCAATTGCCCCATCTCGATGTCGAGGCTGACCGGGTCGGACACACCGACGAGCCAACCACCTGGTTGGGGAGCCGCGCCACGAACGGCGACGTCGCCACCGATGGAGACCGACGCGCCGAGCGCGCCGGCCTCCATCAGGCGACCGACGACGATGTCGGCTGCGAGACCTTTCCCGATGCCTCCGGGATCGAGGCACATGCCGAGCGGGCTGCGCGCCGTGCAGTGCTGGGCATCGATATCGAGTTGGTCGAGATCACCGCGCATGGTCGCGCCGTGGGGAAGCGATGTGACCGTGGCGGGATCGTGCCAACTGGCCGAGTAGCCGAGGCCGACCAGCGGTGCCAGCAGCGTGGGGTCGAACGCGCCTGCCGTCGCTCGCCAGCCATCGCGCATCGCTCGCAGGAGAACCACCGTCGCCAGGTCGATGTGAACGGTCGACCCGGCGGCGTGGTTGAGGTGGCTGATGTCGCTCTCGGGGAGGAAGCGACTCCAGCGCTTTTCGAGATGATTGATCGACGTGCTCGCCAGATCCAACAGATCCGACGAGCCGCCGACGATCAACACTTCGACGGAACAGCCCATTGCTCGCCATGAGCCGGCGTGGACTTCGCATGCATCTCCGTCGTGGTTCATGACAGATTCAGCCCGATGACTTGGTGGCGGTATTCGACTTCGCGGCCTTGGGGGCCTTCTGTTGGGGAGCGGGGGCCGGAACCGCGACGGGGATCACGACGGGCGCCTCCACTGCGGGAGCGGTGACTGGTGCAGCCGTGATGGGTGCAGCGGTGACCGCGGGGGCCAAGGGAGCGACCGTGGAAGGCACGGGCGTCGGCACGAACACCGACGTCGGTGGCGCGACAACCGGGACAACGGCCGCCACCGGCACGGTGGCTTCTGGCGCTGCTGCGGCCGAGGCCGCACCGTGGGTGCTCTGCCAGCCCATCACCGCAACCATGCCGAACAGGGCTGTGGTGGAGATGCCGGCGGTGATGACCTTCGACGTATGGGCCGGCTTCGTGCGCTTCTTCGATGGCGCCCGCAACGCTGCGAGGCGCTCCGCGGAGCCCGGGGGCGGGAGGGGATCAATCATCGTCGCCACCTCCACCGTGGCTCGAGTCGTCGGCGCCGCCGCTGTGGCTACCGCCGTCGTCGACGGAGTTGCTCGTCGAGTTCGGCGTTGCCGAACTGTCGTGCGAGTCGACCGCAGTGGCGACCACACCGAACAACAGGTTGGCGTGGAACTCGACCTCGGCGGTTCCGTTCTGGAACCTGATCTCGACATCGGTCGAGTCCTGGGTCTCGGACTTGGTGACGACCCAGGGGTCGGTCGGCGTGACCGCGATGATCGTCAGCATGTCGCCGGCGGTGTCGAGGGTCACCGTGCCGGCATCGCCGATCGCGTACACCGCTTGGGTCGGCGCCGGGGCGGCGGCCGGACGAGCCGGTGTGGCCGGGGCCACAGCAACCGGTGTGGTAGCGATTGTCGCTACCGTGACCGTCGGCGTGGTCTGTTGGGCCGGTGATCCGTTGTGGATCACGAGTGGGGAGGCTGCTGAGGTGCTGCCGCCGAGCACCTGAGTGTTCACCAATGCGGCGGCCGAACCGGCCACCAGCACGCCGGCGATCGAAATCACCATGGCAATCTTCGTCTTCATCAGATTGAGACCTTTCCGTCGTCCGCGATCACGTGGATCGCATGCCCACACGGTACGAACACCCGTCCCAAGAGATGGATCGCGAATATCCAAGATTTGGCCAAGAAGTCCCCGCGGGTGTTGGCGGGCTTGTCACAATGACCAGGTGAACCTGCTGCTGGTCGAAGATGACAAGGCGATTGCCGAGACGTTGGTCGAGGGCCTGACCGCCGCGGGGCACACGGTCGTGCACGTCACGACCGGGGCCGAGGCGCTGGAGGAGCGCGGCCAGGAACTGGTGCTGCTCGACCTCGGCCTGCCCGACATGGACGGTCGCGATGTCTGTCGCGAACTGCGGCGACGCTCGACGACACCGATCATCATGCTCACTGCCCGCAGCGAGGAGTTCGACCGCGTGCTGGGCCTCGAGCTGGGCGCCGACGACTACGTGACCAAGCCGTTCAGCCTGCGCGAGCTCGTGGCCAGGATCCGCGCCGTCAGCCGGCGCGCCCTCGACGCGCCACCCACTGGCGACGAGCGCGACCTCAGCGCGGTGCAGACGATCGGCCCGATGGAGCTGGATCGCCGAACCCGCCGCGTGCGCATCGACGCCGACGAGATCTCCCTGACCGCCAAGGAGTTCGATCTCCTGGCATTCCTGGCCAACGACGTGGGGGCGGTGCACACGCGCACCGAGATCCTCGAAGCGGTGTGGGATGCACACTGGTACGGCCCGACCAAGACCGTCGATGCCCACGTCGCCTCGCTGCGCAAGAAGCTCGGCGATCACGGATGGATCGAAGCCGTTCGCGGCGTCGGTTTCCGGCTGGAACCCCCGTCGTGAGATGGCGCTTGATCGCTGCGTTCGTCGGCGTGACCATCATCATCCTCGCGGCCCAAGACATCCCGCTGGCCCGATACCTGCGCACCGTCGAGACCGAACGTGAGCTGGCCAAGGTGCAGCGCGACGCGTTCATCCTGGCGGGCACCTCGGAAGACGCCCTGTCGGGAGAGGGTCTGGCAAACCCCGATGCGCTGCAGACCACGGTCGACGTGTACCGAGCCAGGACGAACGCGCTGGTCGTGGTTACCGACGAGACCGGTATCGCCGTGGCGGTGTCGGGCGACGTGGCCCGCCGCGGCGACGACTACTCGACCCGCCCGGAGATCGCCGCGGCCCTCGGAGGCAGCCCCACCTCGGGGCGCCGGGCCTCGGAGACACTGGGCGGCGACATCGTCTACGTCGCCGTTCCGGTGCTCAGTGGCGCACAGCCGGTCGGCGTCGTGCGGCTGACCTACCCGGCGACGACCATCGACGATCGGGTGTCATCGAAGGTCCGCGGCATCCTCGTGGTCGGGTTGATCTCGCTGAGCGCCGCGGCGTTGGCAGCGGTGTTGATGGCGTCCACCATCGTGCGGCCCTTGCGCCGCCTGCGGCGGGCGACCGAGCAGGTTGCGGCCGGGAGCTTCGACAGCCGGGCGGTGGTCGACGAGGGCGCGCCCGAGATCCGCAGCCTGGCCACCTCGTTCAACTCGATGACCGAGAAGATCTCGACGCTGGTCGAACGGCAACGATCGTTCGCCGGTGATGCATCCCACCAGCTCCGCACGCCGTTGACGGCGCTGCGCCTGCAGCTCGAACGCGCCGCGGTCAACGTCGACACCGATCCCGCTGCAGCCCGCGGCGACATCGAGGCGGCCAGCGAAGAGACCGAGCGCCTGCAGCGCCTGGTCGAAGGCCTGCTGATGCTGGCGCGCGCCGACCAGGGCACGGTGAAGACCCAGCCGATCGACGTCGCCGACATCGTGACGGAACGCGCCGCGATCTGGGCGCCACTGGCCGACGATCGCGGTGTCACCGTGACGGCGGGCAAGATCGCCAGCCTCACCGCACGAGCCGTGCCGGGGGCCCTGGAGCAGATCGTCGACAACTTCATCGACAACGCGCTCAACGCCAGCATGCCGGGCAACGAGATCACCGTTTCGGCCCTCGGCGACGACGGTTGGGCGAACATCCACGTGGCCGACCGTGGCCCGGGCATGCCGACGGACCAGCTCGCCCACGCCTTCGACCGCTTCTGGCGCTCTGCCAGTGCAACACACGACGGGTCCGGGCTCGGCCTGGCGATCGTGCGGCAGTTGGCCGAAGCCAGCGGCGGCGAGGTGGCGTTGGAGAACCGCGTCGGCGGCGGCCTCGATGCCAGCGTTCGACTCCCCCTCGCCTGAGGCGAGGTCCGTGCTACCTGTGCAGCTTGATGACGCGGTTCAGCAGCACGTCGAGGTGGCCCCACGTGATGCAGTAGTTGCGGTCGTAGGCGCCGCTGTGATGCACCGAGTGATGCTCCTTCGACAGCACCACGCCGTTGCGTTGCGCGGCGGCGACCAGGCGCGGAACGGTCGGCATGTGCGCCCACTTGTGCAACTGGTTGGTCATGATCACCCCGGCGACAAGACCGACGATGAACACACCGGCATACGGATGCTCGCCGGTATCGAGGAAGAAGAACGCGGGGATGATCACCGGCAGGCACACGAACACGTTGTCTGCGTTGACCGCGATGAAGTCGCCCTGGGTCATCGCCATCGGATCGACGTGATGATCGCGGAACGGCTTGACGAACTTCTCGCCGATCACCGGGGTCTCGGGGGAGCCGAAGTTGTCGAGCAGGAAGTGCACGATTCCCGAGGCCAGGTCGGCGACGGCATAGGCGGCCAGCACCAGGCCGACCAACAACACGATGACGGGGAACGACGCGCGATCGCCGACCTCGACCGCGACTCGGCGGGTCAGCGCCGCGGCAAAGCCGACGAAGGTGCCGACCGAGATGAATTCGAAGACTCGGTGGCTGGTCGGGTAGTCGTACGTGCCGAGCACCCTTCGATCATTACCTGCGCTTTACCTCGATCGCTACCCCTCCGTCAGGTGGCCGATGCCAGCCACCAATGGGCTGCCAGCAGTTCGGCCACCAGAACTTCCGTCAGTAGGGCCACGATCGGGTCGTCGTCGCCGGGGTAGCGCACGCTTGCCGTCGCCCCATCCGGCTCGCCGCCGACCGTGACGACATGGCTGTGGCGGTCCGTCATCCAGCGCAACGCGTCGACATCGAAACGCGATCCGGTGAACAGCAACGCCCGGTAGTCAAGGGTCTTGGTCAGGTACACGTCGACGTGGTTCCAGTCGCCGGTCTCACAGCCGTCGGCGGCGCGGCGTGGCCCTTCGCGCACCATCAGCGCTCCCTGCAACGCCGAGCCCACCCGCTCCGCCGGAGCCAGCAGCCACACGCCCTCCGTGCCCTCGATCGATTCGAGCACGGGCGGCATCCAGCCGTCGCGCCGATCGAGGAGGTAGGCGATCGCCGCAGCGCTGCGACGCACGCGTTCACCCAACCGCATGTCGATGCCGGTGAGCCGCTGCTCCAACACCAGCAGCGCGACCAGGGTGTGGATGTACGTACGACACGCCACGCCACCAGCCTCGACACCGGCGTGCATCAGCATCGTGTGCTCGGTGGGCAACGACGCCGACGCGTCGTTGGTCAGGGCAATGGTGCGGCTGACGTCGTTGTGCGCGGCCAGCAGCGCGACCGTCTCGGCGCTGCCGCCGGAGGCCGTGATCCCGATCACGGTGATATGGGGTGACGGCGGCAGGGTTGCCTCGACCGACGCCAACTCGGCAACGGCGATGACGCCGTGACGACGGAGGCGACGGGCAATGACGTCTGCGGCGAACCACGACGAACCCATGCCCGTCAGCACGATGTGGCTGTCGCCGATCGGCGGCCACACCGGCAGATGGTCGAGCAACCCGAGCAGTGTGGCGGGCTTGGCCTCGAGGTCGGCGAGGAAGGCAGCCGGGTCCACGACCTCGAACCTACAGGCCGAGCAACCTCGGCAGGACAGCATCGGCGACGTACCGCCAATGCGGCAGATGATGGATCGAGTACGCGTATTCGTGCAGCTCCTGAGCGACTCGGAAGGCCAGCAGCAACCGGTGGTCGATGTCGTGCTCGGCCGAGTATGCGTCGAGCGCCGCCGAGGTCGCCGCTGCTGCGAACCGATCGACATCCTCGGCCCGATCCGGTCGCCGACGCTTCACCACCACGGCGCCCACGTGCTCGATCGATTGCACCAGTGAGGCGACGTCGCGCAGCGGTGACTGGGCCCGAGCCCTGGCGCCGAGGTCCTGCAGCGGGTTGCCGTCGAAGTCGGTGACGACCATGGTCCCGCCGGCACGGAGGAACTGACCGGCATGCAGGTCGCCATGGATGCGGTGACCATGCACCGGGCCCGCTCACCACCTCGTGCGTGCGCTCACCACTCTGCCGGGCGATGAAGCCCACGCCACACGCATCACGGGGCGCGAATGGCGAGCCGGTGCTGTCGTCAGTGAGGCTGCCGCGCC
>JANPOJ010000114.1:0-2362 GCA_031427935.1 Ilumatobacteraceae bacterium
GGCGTTCCTCCTCTATGGGGCCCTGACCGGGGTTGCTTCGGTGCTGCTCGCCGTCAGAGCCGGCAACATGCAGCCCAACACCACAGGTGAGTACACCTTGTACGCGATCGCCGCCGCTGTGATCGGAGGCTGCTCACTGACCGGTGGACGTGGCACCGTGATCGGCATGATCATCGGAGCCGCGTTCATCCGCACCGTCGAGAACGGCATCCTGCTGCACAAGGCCTCAGCATTCTGGGTGCAGATGTTCGTCGGTCTGACGATCGTGGTCGCCGCGGTGCTCAACAGGCTGGTGGAGGGCAAAGCAAAATGAACACGGTCGAAAGCGAACAGCCGTTGCTACAACTCGAACAGGTGACCAAGACGTACGGGCTCACGACGGTGGTCGACGACGTGTCGCTGACCATCAACCGTGGCGAGGTCATCGGCCTACTTGGCGACAACGGCGCCGGCAAGTCGACGCTGGTCAAGATCATGTCGGGCACCGTGCCGATGACCGGTGGCCGGTACCTGTGGGAGGGCGAGGCGCTCACCAAGGTCAGCCGGCCCGAGACCGAGCGTCGCGGCCTGGAGACGATCTTCCAGGACTCGGCTCTGGTGCCGACGATGTCGATCAGCCGCAACATCTTCGCCGGTCGCGAGATCACCAATCGGTGGGGTTTCATGGACCTCAAGAAGATGGACGACATAACCACCGAGATCCTCGACAGCGTGGTCAGCATCGAGGGCATTCGCAGCGCCAAGCAACTGGTATCGTCGCTGTCGGGCGGCCAGGCGCAGGCGGTGGCGATCGCCCGCGCCGTTCACTTCAAGCGCTCGGTGCTGATCCTCGACGAACCCACCAGTGCGCTGGCGGTCCGCGCCACCGAAGCACTCCTCAACTATCTGCTGGCCCTTAAAGCCGAAGGCATCAGTTCGGTGCTGGTCACCCACAACCTGCATCACGCCTTCAAGGTGTGCGATCGGCACATTGTGCTCAGCCATGGAAAGACGATCCTCGACGTCAAGCGCGAGGAGACGAGTGTGGATGAGCTCACTGCCGCGGTCGTCGAGGGCGCCGAGGGCGTGCGGCGCTTCCGGCAGGGACAGACTCTTGCCTGACAGCATTCCGGGGGTCAAGCGATGAGCCGATTCCGCCGTGACTACGGCCTACTCGGCGAGGACGGAAGGCACGCGGCCGACGCAGGTCTGGCCAATGCCCAGTGGTATCGCTGCGCGGTCGATCGCCAGCAAATGAAGCTGTTGATGAAACGCTCAGACGGTCGGGCGATCGTCGACACCGTCATCTGGCTAGGCCTGATCATCGGCCTCGGCATCGCCGGAGTGCTGACCTGGCTGTCGTGGTGGTCACTGCCGATCTTCTTCGTCTACGGCGTTCTGTGGGGGTCTGGCGGAGACTCGCGCTGTCACGAAAGCGGACACGGCACGGCGTTCAAGACCAAGTGGATGAACGACGCCGTCTTTCAGATCTCGTGCTTCATGACCATGCGCGAACCGATCGTGCGACGATGGGACCACACCCGTCACCACACCGACACGATCATCGTCGGGCGCGACCGCGAGATCATCGAGGAGCGTCCACCGCGCCTCGTTCACCTCGCCTTGTTGTTCGTCGGCATTCCCGAAGTCGTCGGCCAACTGCGCGGCATGCTGCGCCATGTCGTCGGTCGGATTGCCGACGACGAGAAGCTGATCATCCCCGAATCGGAATGGCCGAATTTGAAGTGGGGAGCCCGTAGGCATGTAGCCGTGCTCGTCGGCGTCATCGCCATCTCGATCGCCAGCATGTCGCTGTTGCCGCTGATGCTCGTGGGCTTGCCGACGCTGTACGGCGCGTGGTTCATGGTGATGGTGGGCCTCACCCAGCACGTCGGTCTGGCGGAAGACGTGCTCGACTTCCGGCTCAACACCCGCACCGTTTACATGAACCCGGTGTTCCGGTTCGTCTACTGGAACATGAACTATCACCTCGAACACCACATGTTCCCGATGGTCCCGTTTCACGCCTTGGGCGACCTCCACGAGACGATCAAGGCAGACACGCCGCCGCCGTACCCGAGCACTCTCGCCGTCTACCGCGAGATGATCCCCACGCTCAGGCGCCAGCTGAACGACCCCACGTACTACGTACAGCGCCCGCTGCCAGTGCCGCATGTCGGCCAACCGGCTGAGCGCTAACGTGGGAGGCAGGATGGAGCGAGCGACCGCGGACTTCGATATCACGCTGGATCGGTCCAGTCCGATGCCGTTGTACTTTCAATTGGCGCGCGAAATCGAACGGGCCATCGCCGATGGCCGGCTGATGAAAGGCGGCTTCCTCGAGAACGAGATCCAGCTGGCTACGGGGTGGCAGCTCTCCCGG
>JANPOJ010000115.1:0-6134 GCA_031427935.1 Ilumatobacteraceae bacterium
TATTGGCCGTGGCGACGTTGGTTTCATGCAGTAACGGCGAGAGTAAGGCCGATTCGCACATCGATTTCTGCCTGGCCGCGCAGAGCGCCAAGGATGCCGAGGATGCCCAACAACGACTCTTCAGCCAGTCGCTGTCTCCCCTACCTGCCGACGTGAAACCTGCGGTCGAGGGCTTTGCCACGAAGTTCGCGGCGATGGCGGACCTCGCTCCCAAGGAGATCAAGCCCGACGTCGACACCATCAGCAACGCTGCGCAGGGGTTGCTCGCCGTGGTCAAGGCCAGCGACTACGACGTCACTGCCATGGTCACCACGCCGGAGTTCGCCACACTGACCGACACGTTCTCCAGTTCCGAGTTCACCGACGCTCAGGACAGTTTCCGGAAGTACGTCGCAAGCACGTGCGGAATCACGTCGAACACGGACCCCGTCACCTCGTCAGATCTCACCACGACTTCGGGATCGTGACCATGGTGCTGTTCGTCGGTGACGAGGTCCAGCACGCGGTGCGAGCCGGCCAGCCGGTCGTTGCGCTGGAGTCGACGATCATCAGCCACGGGATGCCGTACCCGCAGAACATCGAGATGGTCGCGGTAGTCGAATCGATCGTGCGCGATCGCGGCGCGATACCCGCGACCATCGCAGTGCTCGACGGCGTGTGCACCATCGGCGTCGATCAGGCCGGGATCGAGCAGTTGGCCGGGCGAACCGACGTCTACAAGGCGACCACACGCGATCTTCCGTGGCTCGTGGCGACGAAGGCGACGGGTGCCACGACAGTGGCCGCCACGATGCATCTCGCCGCGCTGGCGGGAATTCGAGTCTTCGCCACCGGCGGCATCGGCGGCGTGCACCGTGGCGCATCGAGCACCTTCGACATCTCCGCCGATCTTCCGCAGTTGGCATGCAGTCCGGTTGCGGTCGTGTGCGCCGGCGTGAAGTCGATCCTCGACATCACCCTGACGCTCGAGTACCTGGAAACCGTCGGGGTACCCGTGGTCGTCGTTGGCAGCGACGAGTTCCCGGCGTTCTACAGCCGTTCCAGCAATCGACCAGCGCCACGGCGCGTCGACGACGCACGACAAGCGGCAGCAGTGCTCGACGCAACCTGGCGTGATCTGCAACTGACGCGCGGGATCTGCATCGCCAACCCGATACCGGTCGACGATGAGATTCCTTCGGCGGAGCTCGACGACGTGATCACCGAGGCGCTCGCCGAGCTCTCCGCTCAAGGGATCACGGGCCAGGCGGTCACGCCGTTCCTGCTGTCGAGGATCGTCGATCGAACCGGCGGCCGCAGCCTGACGGCCAACATCTCCTTGATCAAGCACAACGCAGCAGTCGCCGCCGACATCGCTGTCGAGTACTCGAAACTGTCCTAGCGAGGTCAGGCCGAGCAGGTCAGGCCTCGACCGCTGCAGCCATCTTGGTCAAGGTCGCTTCCATGTTCTGGCGGTTCCGCTCCGTGCGGTCGCGCACCCCGGCGACCAGCGGCGCAACCTTCTTGGCGAACGAGGCGCGATTGTCGGTCCAGGTCTGCACGACCGTGGTCGCATCACCGCTCTGATTGAAGCGGTACTCCCATGTGGCGACCTTGAACGGCCCAGTACTCACGTCGAAAGCGAACCGCTGACCGGGATCGGCAGCGGTGACGACGACGTCGGTGCTCCACCGGCGCCAGCCATTGCGGTTCGTTCCTTTGAAATGAGCCCCGATGGCGGGCCCGGTCGCGCCCTTGACCCACTTGCCCCCGGTGTTCTCCGGCGACCACTCGCCCATCCGAGGCAAGTCGGTGACCAGTTCGTAGAGCCGGCCGGCATCGGCGCGGATGGTTCGTTCGACGGAGATCTGTTCGGGCATGGGGCTATCTGAACAGATCGCGGCTCTGGTCGCGTAACACGGGTGCAATGGTCGCCGTGTCGTCGGCCTCCCACCCGTAGCCACGGATCACCCCGACGGGCATCCGCGAGATGTTGCCCTTGACCAGTTCTGCGGCGCCGGCGAGCTCGTCGGCCCGGCACACGGCCTGCACCTTGAACTCGTGGCCGTGCGGATCGAACTGCCCGATGTAGCTGTGGATCGGCTGCATCCCGGCGATCCCGATGGCGATGTCGGTCTGCCCTTCGCGCCACGCCCGACCGAACGTGTCGGAGATGATCACGGCAACGTCGATGCCCGTCTCGGCGAACCCGGCGCGTAGGCGGCGAGCTGATGCATCCGGATCGGCCGGCAGCAGCACGAGCCGCCCGTGTGCACCGCTCGACGACTGGTCGACCCCGCTATTGGCACACACGAAGCCATGGTGGGTCTCGGTGATCAGCACCGGCCCCAACTGGCGAACGATGCGCTTGGCTTCGCGCAGCACGACCTCGGTCACCGCCGGGTCCTTGTCCCACGTTGTCGACCATTCGATCGCAAACGGCGACGGCCCGACATCGGCGAGCTCGATGGTGCGACCCTCGGCCTTGGAGACGATCTTCGACGTCACGACCACGATGTCGCCGTCGGCCAACCCCACGCCACCGGCTGTCGCTGCTGCGGCGATGGTCGCCGCCAGGTCGGTGCCCTCGACGATCTCGGCGATACCAGGCACACCGAAGATCTGCAAGCCGCTCACGGGCTGAACGTAGCAGCGCCCGATACAGCACAATGGGGTCCATGGTCTCCGACTTGTTCGATCCGGCGGCGTGGCGCGAGGTGCCCGGCTTCACCTTCGACGACATCACCTACCACCGCGCCGTCGACCAGGGCACGGTGCGCATCGCATTCAACAGGCCGGACGTTCGCAACGCCTTCCGACCGCGCACCGTCGACCAGCTGTACACCGCGTTGGACCACGCCCGGATGACCACCGATGTCGGGTGCGTGCTGCTCACGGGCAACGGTCCGTCGCCGAAAGACGGCGGGTGGGCGTTCTGCAGCGGCGGCGACCAGCGGATCCGCGGCCGCGACGGATACAAGTATGCGGCCGACGAAGGGCGCGAATCGATCGAGCCGGGCCGCGCCGGGCGGCTGCACATCCTCGAAGTGCAGCGACTGATCCGGTTCATGCCCAAGATCGTCGTCTGCGTCGTGCCGGGGTGGGCCGCCGGTGGCGGCCACAGCCTGCACGTGGTCTGCGATCTCACGTTGGCCAGTGACGAGCACGCCAAGTTCAAGCAGACCGACGCCGACGTGGCCAGCTTCGACGGTGGGTTCGGAAGCGCCTACCTGGCGCGTCAGGTCGGCCAGAAGTTCGCCCGCGAGATCTTCTTCCTCGGGCGCGAGTACTCGGCCGCCGATGCTCACCGCATGGGCATGGTCAACGCTGTCGTGCCGCACGCCGAGCTGGAATCCACCGCACTGCAATGGGCGAAGGAGATCAACGGCAAGAGCCCGACGGCGCAGCGGATGCTGAAGTTCTCGTTCAACCTGATCGACGACGGCCTGGTCGGCCAGCAGGTCTTCGCCGGCGAGGCAACCCGCCTGGCCTACGCCAGCGACGAGGCCGAGGAGGGCCGCGCGTCATTCATCGACAAGCGCGACCCCGACTGGAGTGCGTTCCCATGGCACTACTGACCTGAGCCGAGCCGAGCCGACTGACGTGATCCTGATCGACGATGCCGACGATGCGCGGTTGGCATGCTTCCGCCGCAACGAGCGCGGCCTGAGCAATCGGCGCCAGCGACGCAACGACGATGGTGACGGTCTGTTCATGGCGGAAGGCGATCTCGTGGTGGACCGCGCCCTCGCCGCGGGCTGCACCGCGGTCGTCGCCCTGGTCGACGTGGCCAAGCCACCGCCGGTGACGTGGCGCCTGCCCGACGACGTGCCGATCTATGCGGGCGGCGACGAGGTGCGGGCGATGGTCACACAACTCGGCACGCCGCAGGGGATCGTTGCGCTGTTCGCCCGGCCGGCCCGGATCACGGCCGAGCGGCTCGCCCAGCAAGCGACGCGACTGATCGTGGTGGAGGCCGTCGACAACCCGATCAACGTCGGCTCGATCGTCCGCAACGCCATCGCCCTCGGATGGGACGGGATGATCTTCGATTCGACCAGTGCAGACCCGTTGTCCCGACGGTCGTTGCGCGTCTCGATGGGCCAAGCGATCGCCTTTCCCGCAGCGCGCAGCACGAACGTTCCCGACGAGTTGCAGCGCCTGGCCGCAGCCGGTTTCACCATCTGCGCGCTCACGCCGGCGGCTGACGCCGTCGACATCGGCATGATCCCCGATGCCGACCGGATGGCGATCGTGATCGGGTCCGAACGATCCGGCCTGTCGATCGAATCACTGTCGGCGAGCACACACAGGGTGCGAATACCCATGGCGGCTGGGATCGACTCACTGAACGCCGCGGCAGCAACTGCGATCGCCTGCTACGCGCTGGGCAAGCGTCAGCGCGATCGCTGACCGGGCGACGAGATCGGTAGGCCGGTGTCGTTTCGCATCTGCTCGGCCGCCGGCACGAAGTAGGCCATCAGCCGCTCGGCGATCTCGGCGGACGGCGAACACGCGGCGACGGCAGCGCCCATGTGCGCCAGCCACCGATCGCGCTGTACCGGACCCACGGTGAAGGGCATGTGCCGCATGCGCAGTCGCGGGTGCCCGCGCTCGTCGTTGTACGTCGTCGGGCCTCCCCAATACTGTGCGAGGAACAGGGTCAGGCGGTGGCGAGCGCCGCGCAGATCCGGCCCTCGGGGTAGAGCGGCAACAGAACGTCGTCGCTCGCCACGCCTGTGTAGAACGCGTCGACGAGCTGTTCGAAGAACGGCATGCCACCGACGGCGTCGTACAGGGTTGACGTGCCTCGGTCTTGGTCGGTCATCGACCGCCGAGGCTATCGGTCGTCAGGCGGCGAGGCCGTTGAAGACCCGCACGTTGGCGAGGTCCTCTTGACGCGCTACGCACGGCATGTTGCCGTCGCAGAGGTCAAAGATCACATTTTCGTTGTTGGCCAGAAGTACCAATGCCGAGACGACGTCGCCGTCGATCTCGAGCTCGATCACATCGCCACCACGAAGTCGATTCGCTGTTGAGTTCATTTCGTCTCCCGTCCTTGTCCGATTTGCCCGCTACGACGAATACGAGCCCTTGGTGTCCCGTTTACGTACCGTCGCACTTGTCACATCGGCACAGAAAGCGGTCGGCTTTACGAGAACTTTCGGGTCAGCGGCTCCGGAAAGATGTCGGGCAGCCCGTCGCTGACCCGGTCGGGGAACACCGCCGGGCGCTTGGCCAGGAAGCTCTCGACGCCTTCGCGCACGTCAGCGCTGCGCCCTCGCAGTTGGATCCCGCGCGAGTCGACGCGGTGTGCCTCCATCGGATGATCCGCAGTCAGCATCGTCCACAGCATGCGTCGCGTCAGCGCGACGCTGACCGCTGACGTGTTTTCGGCGATCTCGGCGGCAATGGCCCGAGCCGCCGGCAGCAGGTCGTCGGGCTCGTGGATGCTGCGCACCAGGCCACCGGCCAGGGCCTCCTCGGCGTTGAAGACCCGGCCGCTGAAGCACCACTCCGCCGCCTGGCTGATGCCCACCAGGCGTGGCAGGAACCACGACGAGCAGCCTTCGGGCACGATGCCGCGCCGGGCGAAGACGAATCCGACTTTTGCGGTCGTGCTGACCAGTCGAATGTCCATCGGCAGCGTCATGGTGATGCCGACGCCGACCGCAGGGCCGTTGATCGCGGCAATCACCGGCTTGGCGCTCTCGAAGATCCGCAACGACACCAGGCCGCCGCCATCTCGCACGAGACCGTCCGGGGTCGTCACGTCGCTCCCGCCCTTGGCGAACGCCTGCGCACCGGAGGAGAGATCCGCACCGGCACAGAATCCCCGCCCGGCCCCCGTCACGATGATGGCGCGCACATCGTCGTCGGCGTCGGTGCGGTTGAATGCGTCGATCATCTCGCGGACCATCGCGTTGGTGAACGCGTTCAACTGCGCCGGCCGGTTGAGGGTGATCGTGGCGATGTGGTCGTCGACGTCGTAGAGAATGTCGGAGTAGTCCATGAGATGAAACTAGACGGCGGCCAAAACTACGGTCCTACGGACATGGGACGGGAGTGTGGGCCGCGCGCGGGGGGAACACAAGTACGAGGGGGGATAAGAAGGCGAGGTATCGGCGGGCGGCCGTCGCCGCACCCACCGCACC
>JANPOJ010000116.1:0-3089 GCA_031427935.1 Ilumatobacteraceae bacterium
CCGCCGCCCTTGAACTGGATGGTGGTGAAGTCCACCCCGGCCGTGGTCATGAACTGCACCGCCGCCAGGTGCGGCGATGACCCGTTGCCCGAATTCGCATTGAACAGCTTGCCGGGATGCGCTTTCGCATAGGCAATCAACTCGCGCAAGGTCTTGACCGGAAGGTCGTTGTTCACGCAGATCACCAGCGGTCCGGTGGCCACGCGCGTGACCGCCGCGAAATCCTTGTCGGGGTTGTAGCTGAACAGCTTGCCGTCGGGCACCTTCAGGTCCCATGCCGGATCCGCCGAAGGAACGATTGCGGTACCCGGTATCCCGTGACCCACCAGTGTCTTTTCCACCAGCAGGTCGCGATCGATCGCATAGTTGATGGCTTGGCGAACCTTCTTGTCGGTGAGCGCCGGGTTGCCGTCGCCGGGCACCGACGAACAGCCCGAGTTCATCGACAACTCGCTGAACCCACCTTGGTTTCCGGCAATCCCCGTGATCGTGCCGCTGTCTTTCAGCGTGGCGTACGACTGCTCGGGCACGCCGTCGAGGGCATCGATCTCACCGCTCTTCAGCGCCTGGAACTGAGCGTTGGCATCGGCGTAGAAGCGGAAGATCACTTCATCCATGGCCGGCTTCTTGCCGAACCAGTTCGGGTTCTTGACGAGACGGGTGAAGTCCTTCTGCACCTCGTCGAGCATGAACGGCCCGCCGCCGATCTTGTCTTCGGCGGTGTAGTTGGGCATGTCGTCAGCGGACACCTTCTCGTAGATGTGCTTCGGGATGATGTAGGCGCCGAGCGCCGGCAGGCGGGGATCGGGAACCGAGGTCTTGATCTCCAGCGTGTCTGCATCGACGACGGTCGCCGTGAGGTTGGCGGTGATGCTGATGTGGCTGTTCCACTGCTCGGTGTTGGCACGATCGATCGTGTACTTCACGTCCTCGGCGTTCATCGCCTCTCCGTCGCTCCACTTCATGCCCTTGCGCATCTTGTAGGTCCACGTCAGCTTGTCGGCGCTGCTCGTCCAGCTCTCGGCCATGCTGGGTTGTGGCGAGAAGTCCTTGGCGGCCATGTCGGTGAGGAACGGCCAGATCAGGTTCCAGATCTCGTAGTCGATCACCAATCCGCCGACCGTGACGTTCAGCGAGTCGACGTTCTGCAACTGCCCGACCTTGAACGTCAGCTTCTTGTCACCGGTGGCGCCCGCCGTCGTGGGTACGAAGATCACCGCACCGAGCAAGAGCACCGCAAACAGCAATCTTCGCATCAAGAGCCTCCCCAAACTGATTGCGAACGAGTATGTCACAGCATGTGGTACGGATATTCCACCGGGCGTAGGCTCCGAAACGATGGATCTTTCGGCCGCATTTCAACGCGATGGGGTCGTCGCCGCCCGCGGGGTGATCGACCAGACCCAGCTGCGGCAACTCGCCGATGCCGTCGACGAAAATCTCGCCGCACCGGGTCCGTGGGCCAGCGACTACACGCCGAAAGACGGCACCGGGCGCTTCTTCGGCGACTACGTGAACTGGGAGCGGATCACCGGGTACCGCGACGCCGCCCTGCACGGCCCGTTGCCGGAGCTCGCCCGAGTGCTGATCGGCGAGACGCCGCGCTTCTTCCACGAGCACACCCTGGTGAAGGAACGCGACACGCACGAGGTCACGCCGTGGCATCACGACGAGCCCTATTACTGTGTCGATGGCGCCACCAACGTCAGCTTGTGGGTCCCCCTCGACCCGGTGCCTCGCGCCGCCGGCGTCGAGTTCATCGTCGGGTCGCATCGTTGGGGTCGTCGGTTCGTGCCGCGCAAGTTCGTCGACCAGTCGGCCTACGTCGACCATCCCGGCGACTTCGAGTTCGTCCCCGACATCGATGCGGCGCGCGGCGACCACGAGATCGTGTCGTTCGACATGGAGCCCGGCGACGTGCTGGCGTTCCACTTCCGCACCTTGCATGCCGCGCCGGGTACTGCGGGCCTCACCTCAACCCGACGCAGAGCAGTCAGCTTCCGCTACCTCGGTAGCGACGCCCGGTTCGCGACCAGGCCATGGCTGCACTCACCGCCGTACGATCCGATCGCACCCGGCAAGCCGCTCGACGACGAGCGCTTCCCACTGGTATCGGCCTAGGGACCCGACGGGCGTTCACCCAAGACGACACCGATCTCGAGCGTGCGGCCATCACGCACCACCGACACCGTGATCCTGTCCCCTGGCCCGAGATCGCGGATGGTGGCGACCAGCCCTGCGTCACCATCGATCGGCTGGCCATCGATTGCCACGACGACATCGCCGACCCCGATGCTTGCTGTGGCTGCCGCCGAGTCCGCCACCACCTTGGTCACCAGGGCACCACTACCGCCGTCGGTCCGGCGCTCGAGCTCGACACCGAGGTAGCCCGCCGGCGACGGGGCGCCATTGGCCTCGGCGCGGAGGCGTGCGAGCGTCGGCAACATCTCGGTGGTCGAAATAGCGAAGCCGAGACCGTTGGCGGTCGAGCCCACCCCACTCGACGACGCCAAGGTCGTCAGGCCCACCACGTGTCCGAGGGCATCCACCAACGGTCCACCGGAGTTGCCGGACGAGACCGCGGCGTCGGTCTGAATGAGACCCTTCAGCGACCCCGTCTCGGTAGCCAGCGTGCGATCGAGCGACGAGACGATGCCGAGGGTCACGGTCGGATCACCGTCGAGGTCCAGCGCATAGCCGATGGCCAGAACCTCGTCGCCGAGGCGCCGAAAGACAAGGCGAAGTGGAAAGATCCATCGACACTCGTCTTTGCGTACACGCCGATTGAAGACCCGGCGGTGTACGCCAATCTGTTCAAGGGCTTCACCGAATATCTCGGTGCCTGCACGCAGAAGAAAATCGTTTACTACACCGTGCAGAGCAACGCCGCACAGATCGAAGCAATGCGCTCAGGACGTCTGCATGTGGCCGGTCTGGCTTCGGGCGAAACCGGTTTTGCGGTGAATCTGGCGGGTGCGGTTCCGTTTGCCATCAAGGGCAACAAAGACGGGCCGCGCATGTATCGGCAAGTGGTGGTGGTAAAGAAAGAAAGCACGATCAAATCTATTGCTGACCTTAAGGGTCGCAAG
>JANPOJ010000117.1:0-5073 GCA_031427935.1 Ilumatobacteraceae bacterium
GCCGTTGCGGCCGATCGGCAACGCAGTGGCATCGCGACCCGATTGCTGGTCCGGCTGTCGTGGGAGGCGATCGATCGCGGCTGCGAGGCGATGACGTTGGAGGTGCGGGTCAGCAACACGGGTGCGCAGGCCCTGTATCGCAGCTTCGGCTTCGTGCCGGCCGGCGTGCGCCAGCGGTACTACGAGAACACCGAGGACGCGATCGTGATGTGGTGCCACGACATCGGCGAGCCTGCCTACCGTCAGCGCTTGTCGTTGCTGAGCCCCGAGTCCGTGCCGGACGTGCATCGATGAACGTCACCGATTCCACGGTCGTGCTCGGCATCGAGACGAGCTGCGACGAGACCGCTGCCGCATTGGTGATGGGTGGCTACGACATCCTCTCCAGCGTGGTGTCGACCCAGGTCGACCTGCATGCCCAGTACGGCGGCGTGGTGCCGGAGATCGCCAGCCGCGCCCACCTCGACCTGCTCAACCCGGTCGTGGCCAGAGCGATCGTCGAGGCCGGCGTCGAGCCCGAGCGGATCGATGCGGTTGCCTGCACCGTCGGCCCCGGTCTGGTGGGGGCTTTGCTGGTGGGCGTGTCGGCCGCCAAGGCGTTGGCGCTGACATGGGATGTGCCCTTCATCGGTGTGAACCACATGGAGGCCCATCTCTACGCGGCGTTCCTGGAGGATCAGACGCTGGAGATGCCGCTGGTGGTCCTGCTCGTCTCCGGCGGGCACACCATGCTGATCGAGATGCGCGACCACGGCCACTACCGGCTGCTCGGCCAGACCATCGACGACGCTGCAGGCGAGGCGTTCGACAAGGTCGCCCGTTTCCTCGGCCTCGGCTACCCCGGCGGGCCGGCGATCGACCAGGAGGCCGTCCGCGGTGATCCCACGGCGATCGCCTTCCCCAGGGCCATGCTGAACGATGGGCTCGACTTCAGCTTCAGCGGTTTGAAGACGTCGGTGGTCAACTACGTGCGCAAGAACCCCGATGTGTCTGCCGCCGATGTTGCCGCCTCGTTCCAGGCTGCGGTCGTCGACGTGCTCGTGGCCAAGGCCCGCCGCGCTGCGGCGTCGGTCGGCGCTCGCGGCCTGGCGCTGGGTGGAGGTGTCGCCGCCAACTCGCTGCTGCGCGAGCGGTTCGCTGCCGCCGGCGCCGAGGATTCGATCCAGGTGTTCCTGCCCAGCCGGGCGATGTGCACCGACAATGCCGCAATGATCGCCTCGGCCGGTTGGCATCGCCTCGGCAGCGATGGCCCCACCTCGCTCGACATCGGCGCCCTCCCGAACCTCCGCCTCACCTTCGAGAGCTAGCGCCGGCAAACCCGTAGCCTGGTCGGGATGAGGATCGGCTCGTTCACACCGATGGCGCCCGTGGTGTTGGCGCCGATGGCGGGTGTCACCAACGCGCCGTTCCGCACCCTGTGCCGGGAGTTCGCACCCGGCCTGGTCTACGTCAACGAGATGGTGATGGCCACGGCTGTGGTGTACGGCAATGCCAAGACCGAACGGATGATGACGTTCGCCGCCGACGAGCAGCCACGAAGCCTGCAGATCTACGGCAGTGATCCGGTGACGCTGGGAGCAGCGATCCGCAAGCTGTGCGACGCCGATCGTGTCGATCACATCGACATCAACTTCGGCTGTCCGGCGGCCAAGGTGACCCGCAAGGGCGGGGGCGCTGCCGTGCCGGCCAAGCCGAACCTGTTGAGGGCGATCCTGCGCGAAGCAGTGGCCGCGGCGTCGCCCTTCGACGTGCCCGTCACCATCAAGTTCCGCAAGGGGTTGTTCGACTCGCTGTTGACCTACATCGAGACCGGCCGCATCGCCGTCGATGAGGGCATCGCCGCCATTGCTCTGCACGCGCGCACCGCCGAGCAGCACTACGCCGGCCTGGCCGATTGGAACGCGATCGGGGAGTTGAAGGCCGCTGTGCCAGAGATCCCGGTGCTCGGCAACGGTGACATCTGGGAGGCCGCCGACGCGGTCGCGATGATGCAGGCAACCGGTTGCGATGGGGTCGTGGTGGGCCGCGGTTGCCTCGGTCGTCCCTGGCTGTTCCGCGATCTGGTCGAAGTGCTCAACGGCCGACCGGTGCCGCCATCGCCGTCGCTGGGCGAAGCCTGCGTCGTGATGGCCCGTCATGGCATGTTGCTGGCCGACCACCTGGGCGAGAACGTGGCCATGCGCGACTTCCGCAAGCACACGTCGTGGTACCTCACCGGGTACCCCGTCGGTGGCGAGGCCCGGCGGAACTTTGCCAGCATCTCGACCCTTGCCGAGTTGGACGACCTGATCGCCCGCCTCGATCCGACGATCACCCTCGTCGAGGGCGGCGAGCGAATCCGCCGAGGCCATACCAACGGCCCCATCCGTGTCGCACTTCCCGAGGGGTACCTGGATCATCTCGACGACCTCACGGTGCCAGACGACGCACACGTGATGGCTCTCAGCGGCGGATGACGAGCGTCGTCCTCGCGTCGGCGTCGCCGCGTCGGCATGAGCTGTTGACCCGGGCCGGAGTCCCGTTCGTGGTGCGAGCACCCGACATCGACGAGTCCCCACTCGACGGCGAGCAGCCGGTGGACTACGTGCGGCGGCTGGCCTGCGAGAAGGCGGCTGCGGTCAGAGCGGAACCGGGCGAGTTGGTCATCGCTGCCGACACCACGGTGGATCTCGACTCCCGCATCCTGGGCAAGCCGCTCGACGATCGCGAGGCAGCGGCAATGCTGCGCGAGTTGTCGGGAAGGACGCACCAGGTGCACACCGGCGTCGCCGTTCGGGCCGACGGCCGGGAGCTCGTCGAGGTGTGCACCACGCTGGTCACCTTCGTCGCACTCGCCGAATCAACCATCGACTGGTACGTCGCCACGGGTGAGCCGAGGGGCAAGGCCGGCGCCTACGCGCTGCAGGGTGCCGCGGCGGCGTTGGTGTCGAGCGTTGAGGGCAGCGTCAGCAACGTGATCGGGCTACCGATGCACCTGGTGCTCGAGCTGGCGACGCGCATCGGTGTCGATCTGTTGGCAACGACCGCGGACTGACCGATTCAGGGCGGCGGCCAGAACGCGACTGTCGTGCCGTTGCCGTCGACGATCTGTGCGGTAAACGGCACCGGCTCGTCGAAGACCGCCGCGGTGAACTCGTCGGCGAACTTCGGGTCGACATCGAACAACGGCGAGACCGAGGTAGGGAGACCGGTCGGGTTGATGTGCAGCACCGCGCCCGTCATCGACCTCGGCACCTTGGCCAAGATGTAGGTTCGGCCGTGCTCGACCATCGTCTCGATGGTCGGCGCGCCGGCGGGCAAGCTGGGCCGGATCTCGCTCGGCCGTATCGAGTCACTGGGTTGGGCGATCCACCACAGGTAGCCCTGTGCATCGTTGTCGGGGATGGGCGCAACCGAGACCTGGATCGCCCATGCCCAACCGTCGGCGAGCATTCCCGATGCGATCGTGTCGGGCGGCGTCTGCAGGTCCCGAATGGCCCGTGTAGAGCCGAGTTGATTCCGCACGGCACTGGCCGAGTCCTGGTGGATGGTCTCGGCGATGGCCGACAACCGATCTTGGTCGAGGTTCCCGTCGACAGTGATCAACCGCTGGCCGTCGTTCCACTGCACGACCGACATCGTCGGGTCGGCGCTCGACCGGCCGACGATCGCCGATCGATCGCCCAGCGTCAGTGGGCTGACACCGGTGAGGGCGAACCTGGTCACGGCAGCGCGATCCGTCGTGTGATCGGCGGCCACCGTGACGGTGAAGTGCTCGGCGAGCACTGGCGGCACGGCGGTGCTGTAGCCCACCCGGGAGACGGGCTCACCGAACAACGCCGAAGCCGGGTCGGAGTCCATCATGCGATGGTGGTCGGAGGTGAAGAACAGATTGTTGAAGTGGATCGCCGAGCTCTCGATGCCGACCGACCTGACCAGCCGGATGAGTTGTCGATCGACCCAACCGAATGCGGTGATCTCCATCGGCGAGCCATCCTTGGTGAACGAAAGCCGAGATTGGCGAGACGCCGGGTCGTGCTCGATCACCACCTCGAAGCCGTCGACGATGGTGCGGTACGAGTTGCGCCCAGTTGTGTGGTGCGTGCCTTGCGAGATGACGAACCAGGCGCCCGTCGTCGCGGTCGCGTCGACAGTGCCCCAGAGCTGTGCAGGACCGCTGTCCGCGAAGTCGGTGGCCGGGGCGCCGTCTCCGCCACGATCCTCGGCGAGGTAGATGTCGAACCCGGCGGGTGCGTCGGCGACGAAGTACTCCGGCTCGATGCCGCCGTTGGGTCCGGTCTTGGTCTGCGAGTCTGCGCCGATGGCCGAACTGACGACGTTGTACCCGACCAGGGCAAGCAGTGCCGCTGCTGCCACGGGCCCCACCCAACGTGGGCTGTTGCCACGTGGCTCCCTCACCGGCTCGCTGGGCACCCGATCACCGAACAGATCGACGTCGTCGTCGATCATCTCGACGATGTCGGGCAGGGGTTCGGTCTTCATGACGATGGCCAGGCAGCGAGCACCACACCATCGTCCCCGATGATCTGGGCGGAGTACGGGGTCGCCTCGCTGAAGACGTAGGCGGCGAATGTGTTGTCGACATCAGGGCCGATGTCGGTGAACGGCACCGGTACCGGGTCGAACCCGTCGCGTGTGACCTGCAGACTGGCCGTCGCCGCGACGGCGCGAGGCAGACTCGCCAGCACATAGGTGCGCCGATCATCGACGGCCGTACTGATCCTCGCTGTGCCGGTGTCACTCGGCCAGCCGATCGCATTGGTGTCCCATTGCCAGAGGATCTGCTGCTGACCGGAGAAGGTCTGCACGACAACTTCGACCTTCCACGGCTCGGATGCGCTGTCGGTGCCGAACGAGACCGTGACCGGCGTTCCCTGGTCGACGTTGCCGAACACGGTGCGGTTGGTCCGTTTCGAGGCTTGGAACGTCATGCCGTTCCACTCCTGCGACGACACCTGGTGAACCGTGCGGGCGATGCTGATGAGCTCAGGCACCGTCATCGCTGCGGACACCGTGACGATGTGATCGCCGGCGACCCACGTCGCCATTGCCTGATCCTGCTGGCCGGCGATC
>JANPOJ010000118.1:0-1935 GCA_031427935.1 Ilumatobacteraceae bacterium
GATCGCCGGCCACGCCGAGCTGTCACCAGCGATGCGCGCTGTCGAGTCGGCCGGTTGGGAGATCATCGTCCCGTCGGTTCCCGGCTTCGACGGCGCTCCCGGCTTCCAACCCCGCGACGAGTACCTCGACTGGCTCACGACGTTCTGGGATTCGATCGATGCCAGCGGCGCAGCGCCCTGCCCGATCGTCGGTGCGTCGATCGGCGGCTTGTTCGCCGCCGAGCTCGCGGCGCTGCGCCCCGAGGTGGTCACCGGCGTCGCGCTCCTGGCCCCGTTCGGTATTGCCGACGCGTCGAACCCAGGCTTCAACATCTACGGAACGCCGGGGTCGGAACGGATGGCACACCTGTTTGCCAAGGACGTGCCGGAGGCGTTCGTTCACCGCTTCGCCGACCGCGGCCCCGAGGAGGCACCGGTGGCCAGCTATCTCAGCGATGTCGCCGCCGCCAACATCCTGTGGCCGTTGGGCGACCGCGGCACGAGCAAGCGACTGCATCGAATCACCGCGCCACGGTTGACGCTGTGGGGCGACCTCGACGAGGTCAACCCTGTAGTCAATGCTGCAGCATGGGGTGGGGCCACGGTCATCGCCGGCGCCGGTCACCTCATGGAGTGGGACGCCCCGGATCAGGTCTCGACAGCCGTGCTCGACTTCCTCAACTCGCTTGCCGGATGATGTCGCGCAACGCATCCACGTATCGCTGGCGCGAGCCGAGGAACGAGTGAATTCCGTGTGGCGCGCCCTCGATCAACCTGATCTCGACGTCGGGGTTGGCGGCGTGTTGTCGCGCCACGTGGTCGGCAAAGAAGGCCGGACCCATGCCCGGGTCGGCGCGCAGGATGATCATCGGCTTGGTGATGCGCGCATCGGGGTCGTACCCGCTCAAGGCGCCACCGTGGATCGCCGGCAGCCAGACGTCTGGATCACCGAGCATCAACGCATCGGCTCGGCTGTGCATGGCGCGAGCACTCATGTGATCGCCGGCGCGTCCCCACGGCATGACCGCGTCGGCAACCATCGACTCGAAGAACTCGCGTGGCTTGCCTTCCTCTTGCGCCGAGCGCATGCTCGCCTCGAGCAGCGGGAAGACGCCCGCCATGATGCTCTGCTCGAACAGGCTCTGGTCGCAGAAGTACAGCGGCGGATCCTCGCAGAGAGCGGACAGAACGAGGTCGGGTCGGGTCGCCGTGATGTGATGTGTGATCACGCCGCCGAGAGAATGACCGACCAGCACCACCGGCTTGCTGATCACCTCATCGATGAAGGCGATCACGTCGGCGGCATAGAACGGAACCGCGTATGTACCCGGCGCATGGTCACTGCGACCGTGCCCGCGAAGATCGATTCGGAACACATCGGCATCGGCTCCGAGGTCCTCGACGACCTCGTCGTAGCCAGTCGAAATTCCGGACAACCCGTGCAGCAGAAGCACCGCGACTGCACGCGACGAACCGTCGCGCGTCCACGCCAAACCAGTGTTCCGATGGTTGAAACGCATGACTCCTCCGATAGTTGTTCGTCGAAATGTTATGCACTATGGTGCCCATCGTCACAGGAGGTGTTCGCCGTCGCAACGGGGCGCCGCGATTCCACCGTGTGGCATCTCACATCCAAACAAGGGGGAATACATGGCTCGCCGATTCATGGCAGCCGCGGCCGCAGGAGCAATGCTTCTCGTCGCCTGCGGTAGCGACAGCAAGTCCGCTAGCACGACCGCAGGTACTGCGGCACCGGCCGCAACCGCAGCTCCGGCCGCAACCGCAGCTCCGGCCGCGACCGACGCTCCGGCCGCGACCGACGCACCGGGAACGACAGCGGCATCGAGTGGTGGCGATGGCCTGGTCGGCTCGACGCCGGCAACTGCGGGTCCCGATTGCGGTCTCGGCAATGGCAAGAAGGCCACCGGCGATCCGATCAAGCTCGGCAACGTCACG
>JANPOJ010000119.1:0-4582 GCA_031427935.1 Ilumatobacteraceae bacterium
CCCAGTCCTTGTAGGTCTGAGGGTCGGCTCTGATCCCCTCGATGAACGCCCTCTTGTCGACACCCGCGAGGTGGAACATGACCGACGCGGCCATCATCTGCTCCTTGGGGGTGTGAACGGTAGGGGCACCGGCGCGATGCGCCACATCGGCGTCGCCCGTCGCATCGATCACCCGGGAGGAGCGAATCGCTTCACGGCCTGCCTTCGACTCGGTGATGATGCCGACGACGCTGTCGCCATCCATGATCGGCGCAGCAAACGTGCGGTGCAGCATCCCCCGGATGCCGGCTTCCTCGACCAGGGTGTCGGCGACGAGTTTGAATCCCTCGGCGTCGAGCTCGAACGACAATGACTGGGCCTCGGGCACCGCCGCGCCCATGTCATGCGCACGCGTCTCGAACTCGCGGCCGATGCCGTTGGCTTCGACCGTTTCCTCGTGTCGATACCAAGCCATGCCTTCGACTCCGACGGCAGTGATGTTGCCACCAAAGCATCCGAATCGCTCCACGAGGGTGACCTCGACACCGGTGCGAGCGGCCGCCAACGCTGCGGCGAGCCCTGCGGGACCGGAACCGACGACCAACACATCTGTCTCGTGGATGACGTCGATCTGGCGGGCGGGCTCGGTGATGCTGCCCAGCGTGCGAAGCCCAGAAGCAGCGGTCATGGTGATGCACTCCGTCGAAGGGGTTGATCGGACTGTAGCCCAATCGTGACAATTCTCGAGCTGTCGGGAAGCGTTCACTCCTCGTTCACCTCCCGTTCATCCGTACATCCCTTGAGCGTCAACTTCGATCTTTACCGTGAATGCCGTTGTTCATCCCCGATCAAGGAGACACATACGTGAACCCAGTCAAGCGGCGACTCGTACTCGCCGGAATCATCTCGCTCTCGCTCGTTGCCGCCGCCTGCGGCAGTGACAGCAAGGCCGACACCACCGCTGCCCCGGCCGCGAGCGACGCTGCGACCACGACGGAGGCTGCGGCCACGACGGCGGCAGCCGATGCGAGCACCACCGAGGCGCCGGCAACCACGGGAGCAGCGGCCTCGACGGTCGACTTCTCCACGTTGTCGGGCAGCCTGATCGGCAGCGGCGCGACCTTCCCGAAGGGCTTCTATGACGACGCGATCGCCACGCTGGCCGGGATCGCTCCTGATCTGACGGTGGAATACGGCGGCGGCGGTTCCGGCAAGGGCCAGACCGACCTGCAATCGAACGTGGTCGACTTCGCCGGCACCGACGGAACGGTCAAGGCCGAGGACGTCTCCAAGTACACCGGCGGTGAGTTCGTCTACGTCCCCACGGTGATCGCACCGATCACGCTGTCGTACAACCTGCCGAGCGTCGACAAGCTGCAGCTCTCGCCGAAGAGCGTCTCGGGGATCTTCCAACTCGAGATCACCAAGTGGAACGATCCGCTGATCACCGCGGACAACCCCGGCGTCACCCTGCCTGACACCGACATCGTGGTCGTCGTCCGCGCCGACCCATCGGGCACCACGCAGAACTTCACCAAATTCCTCGACGCGGCTGCCGGACCCGACGCCGGCGGCGATTGGAAGCTCGGCGCGGCCAAGGACACCGCATTCCCGGCCGGAACCCAGAACGGTGACGGCAACAGCGGGGTCGCCCAGATCGTCTCATCGACAGAAGGTGCGATCGGCTACGTCGACCTCAGCGATGCCAAGGCCAACAACCTGGTCTTCGCATCGGTGCAGAACAAGGCCGGGAAGTACATCGCGCCGACTCTCGATGCCACCACCGCGGCCGCCAACGGCGTCACGATCAAGGACGACCTGACCTTCTTCATCGGTTGGGCAGACGGCGACGAGGCCTACCCGATCGCTGCCCAGACGTGGATCATCGCCTATACCAAGCAGTCCGATCCAGCCAAGGCCGAGGCCCTGCGCGGGTTCTTGACCTACCTCCTCACCGACGGCCAAAAGGCAGCAGCAGCGATCGACTTCGCACCGCTGCCGGCAGACCTGCAGGCCAAGGCGTTGCTGAACATCGCCAAGATCGGCGCCTGACGAATCCACCTATAGTTGGGCCGGGCTCCACGGGGCCCGGCCCAGATTGAAGTGGACGAGTCAGGAGATACATGAGCACTTCGCCGGCCGATTTGACCGATCTGCGCCCGAAACGGCAGATCCTCGACCGCATCTTCAGGGGCTCGACACTCGGCGCGGGTGCCTTGATCCTCGTCGTGCTGGTGTTGATCGCCTACACCATCACCGACCGATCTTTGCCGGCCCTGCGCTCCGAGGGCGTCAGCTTCATCACGGATCGCCGCTGGGTACCGGCCAGAGGGGTGTACGGCGCGCTGAGCTTCATCTACGGCACCGGCGTGACCGCCCTGATCGCGGTCATCATCTCGGTTCCGGTGAGCATCGGCATCGCCCTGTTCACCACCCAGGTTGCACCGCTGTGGTTGAAGAAGTGGTT
Organism: Ilumatobacteraceae bacterium; assembly: GCA_031427935.1. Classification (GTDB taxonomy): domain Bacteria; phylum Actinomycetota; class Acidimicrobiia; order Acidimicrobiales; family Ilumatobacteraceae; genus JAENVT01. Next base: position 2,447 of record JANPOJ010000119.1, read on the forward strand.
GGTGTCGCTCACCGACCTCGTCGCCGTGGTGCCATCGGTGGTGTTCGGCCTCTGGGGCATCATCTTCCTCGCGCCGAAGCTGGGTGGGTTCTACAAGACGGTCAGCGGATGGTTCGACGGATGGCCGGTGCTCGGCACCGTCTTCGGCCACGCCAGCGCCGGTCGCACGTTCATGACTGCCGGGTTGATCCTGTCGGTCATGATCACGCCGATCATCACCTCCATCGCTCGCGAAGTGATCGAAACCTGCCCGCAGACCGACCGCGACGGCGCGCTGGCGCTCGGCGCAACACGGTGGGAGATGATCACCGGCGCTGTCCTCCCGCACTCGATGGGAGGCATCGTCGGTGCCGTGATGTTGGGGCTCGGTCGGGCGATGGGTGAAACCATCGCCGTTGCCTTGGTGATCGGGTCATCGCCCACCATCACCGCGAACCTGTTCTCGTCCGGCGATTCACTTCCCTCGGTCATCGCCTTCCAGTGGGGTGAGGCCACCGGCGTGAAGCGCAGTGCTCTGATCGCGATGGGCCTGACGCTGTTCATCCTCACGATCATCGTCAACCTCTCGGCGACTGCGGTGGTCAGCCGAGCCACCCGACGGGTGCAGGGGGCGTAGTCGTGGCCGTCACCGCTGCACAACTGCCGGCCGCCACGAGTTCGCTCGCCGCAGAACTGGCAGGCATCTCCGGTCGCCGGCGAACGAAGAACGGGGTCATGACTGCGCTGATGGCGGGCGCGGTGATCATCGTCGGGTTCGTCCTCGTCCTTGTGCTGGGGACCGTCGTGGCCAAGGGCTGGTCGATCGTTTCGAGCAGCTTCCCGAAGTGGTTCACCAACGACATCCAACTCTCGCCGCGTCGCCCGGGCCCGGGCATGAAGGCCGCGATCGTCGGCACGTGCATCATCACCCTCACCGCCACGGTGATCGCGGTGCCGCTCGGCATCGCCGGCGCCATCTACCTCAACGAGTACGGGCGCAACCGCACGTTCGCCCGCATACTGCGTTTCCTGGCCAACGTGATGGCGGGCGTTCCCTCGATCGTGATGGGGCTGTTCATCTACGTGTTCTGGGTCGTCCCGCGGGGCATCGACGGCCTCAACGGGTTCAGCGGCGCGCTGGCCCTCGCCTGCCTGATGCTGCCCATCGTCGTGCGATCGTCGGAGGAGATGCTGCGCCTGGTGCCGCAGAACCTGCGCGACGCCAGCTACGCCCTGGGGGCCAGCACCAGTCGCACGACGCTGCGCGTGGTCCTCCCCAAGGCGAGCCCCGGCGTGATCAGCGGATGCCTGTTGGCAGTTGCCCGCGCAGCCGGTGAGACAGCACCGCTGATCTTCACGATCGGCGCAGCGAAGTCGACGAACTGGAGCATCTTCGGCGGCACCAACACGTCGCTGTCGATGCAGATCTACGGCAACGCCAAGGAGAGCTTCATCACGGCACAGCAACGCGCCTGGGGCGCGGCGCTGACCCTCATCGCGCTCGCCTTCCTCTTCACCGTGTGCGCCCGGCTGCTGTCGGCGCGCTTGGCGAGAACAAAGTAGGTCCACCGTCATGGCTGAAACCAAGGAGTCGTCCACGAACGCGACGGTCGAAGAACAGGCACAGGCACATTCGGTGTTCGATGTCGACAACCTGGCTGTGTACTACGGCGCCTTCAAGGCGGTGCGTGATGTGACGATGACGATCCGGCCGCACGAGATCGCCGCGTTCATCGGGCCGTCGGGCTGCGGCAAGAGCACGGTCCTGCGCTGCTTCAATCGGATGAACGACACCATCGCCAGCGCCAGAGTCGAGGGTTCGATCACCTACCACGGTGTCGACCTGTACGGCCCCAATGTCTCGGCGACGCAGGTGCGCCGCCACATCGGGATGGTGTTCCAGAAGCCCAACCCCTTTCCGAAGAGCATCTACGAGAACGTCGCCTACGGGCCGCGCATCGCCGGCGTGCGCAAGAAGGACGAGCTCGACGACATCGTGGAGGAGTCCCTGCGCGGCGCAGCGCTGTGGGAGGAAGTCAAGGACCGGAATAACCCGCCCTTTGTGCGCGCAACAGCGGCGACGATCCGTCAGACCCGAAATGCCACGGCCGATTCTGAACAGCCATGTCGCGGGCATGGGTTGCACTGGCGGCGTTC
>JANPOJ010000120.1:0-4321 GCA_031427935.1 Ilumatobacteraceae bacterium
ACGCCGCCCTGCAATGCATCGGCGAGGCCCTTGATGGTGGCAACTCGCAGGGCGGCTGCCACGATCTCTTCTCGGCGAGCGGTCGGGCTCAGGCGGGTCACGCTGCCAGGGTATCTCTTATTGCGCAGATGTCCAATAGGCGTCTACGATCTCGCCATGGTCTTGACGACTCCGTTCCACGAGCGCCTGGCCCCGTTGAACCAGACCCAGCTGTGGTCGCATTGGTCGGGCTACCTGTCGGCGGTGAAGTACCAGATGTCCGACAAGTTCGAGTACTTCGCAGTCCGCAACGCGGCCGGCCTGATCGATACGTCGCCGCTGTACAAGTACCGCATCGCCGGCCGCGACGCTGGCAAGTTCCTCGGCGGCGTGCTGGCGCGCGACATCGGCGCATGCCGCGACGGCCAGGCGCAGTACACGCTGTGGTGCGACGAACGTGGCTACGTCGTCGAGGACGGGGTGGTGATCCGGTTCGCCGCCGACGACTTCATCCTCACGTCCGCCGAGCCGAACATGGCGTACTTCCGCAACCTGATCGGCTACGACCAGGTCGAGATCACCGATGTCTCCGCTGACTACGCCTCGCTGGCCGTGCAGGGGCCGCGATCTGGCGAGATCCTGGCGACGCTGGACCCCGAGATCGCCGGCCTCGGCTTCTTCCACCACGGCCCGGCCAAGATCGGCAACGTTCCCGTGCACGTGTCGCGCACCGGGTACACCGGCGACCTCGGCTACGAGTTGTGGGTCGGCGCCGAGGGAGCGATCGAGATGTGGGACACGCTGCAAGATGCGTGCAGCGGACGAGGCGTGCTGCCGGTCGGCCAGAGCGCGCTGCTGATGACACGCATCGAGGCCGGGTTGGTGCTGATCGGCGTCGACTTCCACAGCAGCCGGTTCGCGTTCAACGATCACGACTGCTCGACACCGGCTGAGCTCGGCTTCGCCTGGATGTTCCGCGAGCTGGCGACGTCGACGCGGCGGTTCATCGGCCGCGCCGCGATCGAGCGCGAGCTTGCCGACAAGACCTCGCGTTGGAAGATGGTCGGGTTGATGATCGACTGGCGCGAATGGGATCGGCACTACGGCGACGCCGGTTTGATCCCACCCAAGGACGAGACGCCGGTCGTCTACGAGATGATGCTGTACGACGACGAGGGCAACCGGGTCGGCTACACGACCAGCTTCATGTACTCGCCGATGCTGCAGCGCCACATCGCCATGGCCCGCGTGCGCCCCGATCTGGCTGCCACCGGTTCCCGGGTCAACCTGGAGATCACGATCAACCACCGCTATCACACCGTCGCGGCGGTGGTGGCCCGGCCGCCCCTGTTCAACCCGCCGAGAAAGACCGCCTGATGCCTGCCACGACCTCATTCGACGCGATCGTGATCGGCGGTGGCCACAACGGCTTGGTCAATGGCGCGTACCTCGCCAAGTCGGGCCTGCGGACCTTGATCATCGAGCGGCGCCACATCGTCGGCGGCGCGGCCATCACCGAGGAACTGATCCCCGGGTTCCACTTCACCACGTTCTCGTACGCGCTCAGCCTGCTGCGGCCCGACATCATCCACGAGCTGGAGCTGACCAAGCACGGGTTCATGCCGATCCAGATGCCGAGCGCTTTCGCGCCGATGGAGAACGGCGATTACCTGCTGATGGGCACCGATCGCAACACCAACCTCAACGAGATCGCCCGGCACTCCAAGCACGACGCCGACGCGATGGATCAATACGAGTACGACATGGCGCAGGTGTGCCAGGCGTTGAAGCCGCTGGTCGATTCGGCGCCGCCGAACCTGTTCGGCAACGACCCCGCCGACGCCCTGCAACTCGCCGATCTCGCCAAGCGGATGAAGTCGCTGCCCTCACGCGTCCTGCAGAACTGCATCCGGTTGTTGACCGGTAGCTCGGCGGACTTCCTCGACGACTACTTCGACAGCGACATCATCAAGGGTTGGTTGTCGTCGTCGAGCATCATCGGCAGCAAGGTCGGTCCGCGCTCGCAGGGCAGCGGGCTGGTGCTGCTGTTCCACAACCTGGGCGAGCACGACGGCCACTTCGGCTCGTGGGCGTTCCACAAAGGTGGCAACGGCGGGTTCACCCAGGTGCTGGCGCGCGCGGCCCGGGCGTTCGGCGCCGAGATCGTTGTCGATACGCCGGTCAGCCACGTGATCACGAGCAACGGCCGAGCGACCGGCGTTGCCCTGGCCGATGGTACGGAGTTGCAGGCCAAGGTCGTGGTCAGTTCGCTCGACCCGCGGCGCACCTTCACCCAACTGGTCGACCCGGCCGACCTACCGATCGAGCTCAACGAGAGCATTCGCCGGTTCCGGTTCCAGGGCACGTCGGCCAAGGTCAACTTCGCCCTCGATGGTTCCCCCCGCTATCCGGCCCTCGGCGATCGCACCGATCAGTTCCGTGGGTTCACCAACATCGGCCCGTCGATGGACTACCTCGAGCGGGCGTACGACGATGCCAAGTACGGGTGGTACAGCAAGCGGCCGTACATCGACGCGTGCCTGCAGTCGTTCGTCGATCCCGACATGGCCCCGCCCGGCAAGCACGTGATGTCGTGCTTCATCCAGTACGCGCCGTACGAGTTGAAGGGCAGTGACTGGGACACCGAGCGGCAGAACTTCGGCGACACCGTGCAGGCCACGATCGAGTCGTTCCTCCCCGGCTTCGGCGATCTGGTGCTGCATCGCGAAGTGGTCACCCCGCTCGACATCGAGCGCGTCGTCGGCCTCAGCGAGGGCAACATCTTCGCAGGCGAGTTCCTGGCGCCGCAGATGTACTTCTTCCGGCCGGCGCCCGGCTGGAACCAGTACCGCACCCCGATCGACGGCTACTACCAATGCGGCTCGGGCACCCATCCCGGTGGCTGCGTCTCCGGCGGCCCTGGCAAGCTGGCCTCCCAACAGATCATCGGTGACCTGACCCGCAAGGGCTGACCGCTGGGGACGGCACTTCTCGTTGCTGGGCGTCCTCGGTTCTCGGATGCTCGATCGTTGGCCGCTGGCTCTCGAGCTGTGAGTCGGATCGCGCGCCGGACGCGACACCCGACTCACACCGACTCGAATGGCGTCGAGGTGTGAGTCCAATCCCGCATCGTTGCGCGATATCGGACTCACACCGCGAACAACGTGTCGCGAGTCGTCTGTGACGAGACGCGTCGTGTCAGGTTTTGATCTGGGCGCCACGCTTGTTCCGGAGCTCGGCAAACAGGTGAGTGTGGCGCCCAGATCGGTGGCGCATCATGGGCTCGTATCGTCACTGACGATTCGCAACGGCTCGATCGTGGGGCACTCCGCCGGGGGCTGGTGCGTTCGACAGGCACGAACCGCTGTGATGTCCGGCCCGTAGTGCTCGCGGTACGGTTCGGCGAGTCGAACGGGGGTTTGCAATGACTGACATCGAAGCGGTTGAGACCAGATCTGCCAGCCATGCGAAGGCGGAGCCCTTCCGGTTCTTCGACAACCGTGAGAAGTACCTGCTGTTCGTGATGACGACCAGCGAGAAGGCCGAGGTGGCCGCGCGAATCGGCCGCGAGCTCGGCCACATCGTGCCGCGGCCGCCGGCGCTGCGGGTGTTCGATGCCGGCACGGGCAACGGCATGGTGCTGAGCCAGGTGTTGCGCGACCTGCATCGCCGATTGCCGACGGTGCCGTTCTTCGTGGTCGGCAAGGAAGTCAGCATGGAAGACACCAGGCTGACGCTGGCGACGCTGCCCGACCGGCTCGCCGAGCATCCGCACTCCGTGGTCGTGCTGACCAACATGTTCTACGCCGAGGCGCCGCATCTCTTCCCGAAAGCAGCCGAGTTCCACGACAAGGTGCGCTGGATCGATGTGCCGCTGAAGGGTGCTAGTGCGCACGAGTTCTTCCAGCAGATCCACGAGCTCGACGACCACTTGACGCAGGGGTGGCAAACGGCCTCGAGCCCGAAGACGGGCAACCCGGTGTACGTCACGCCATCGGTGATGGTGCTCTACCGCGAGGATCACGCCTTCGCGCTCAACGACCTGATCCCGCGACCGACCGGCGGCCCGCAGCCGTACGAGTACGACCTGGTGCTGGCCGCGCAGCCGTATCGCAGCCGTACCTCCGCCGAGACCAAGGTCAAGAACGTGCTGGCGCCGCTGGCCCGGGCGCTCGCCCCGGCCGGGCGGCTGGTGGTGGTGCAGTCGACGGGCCACGACCCCGGGATGGAGATCATCCGCAAGATCTGGCCTGCCGAGGATCCGTTTGCAACGCCGCGGCACAAGCTGATCAAAGAGCTCGATGCGCAGTTGAACGGTGACACCTCTCCCGATTTCAGGTTC